>NZ_LGQU01000076.1:0-76791 GCF_003115935.1 Azospirillum sp. TSH20 | reverse complement strand
CGGACCTACGGTCCGCCTGCCGCGTCAGCACAAAGCAAAGCTTTGTGCGAGAGCTGGGCGGGGGAGGGACTGCCGCCACTCTCCCGCATCAGCACCAATCCCCTCCCCCGCCCAGCGGGGGAGGGTCAGGGTGGGGGTCTAACTTCCGGTGCCGAAAGCTCAATCCACCATCGACCGCGCCTCGGTGAAGGCATCCATATGCCCCAGCCCCGACGCGCCGCCGGCCTTCACCCGCATGCCGGCGGTGGCGACGTGGAACAGGTAGCCCAGCGCGAACAGCGCCACGAACAGCCCGAAGACCAGCGCGTTGTAATAGATCATCGTCACCAGGGCCAGCACCGCCAGCACCAGCGAGATCGCGGGGAACACCGGGTAGAAGGGCGCGCGGTACGGCCGCTCCAGCGCCGGTTCGGTGGTGCGCAGGCGGAACAGCGCCGCCATGCTCATGATGTACATGACGATGGCGCCGAACACCGACATGGTCACGATGTTGGCGGTCAGCGGCTGGCCGCCGATCTTGATCAGCTCGTCGGAATAGATGGCGGCGATGCCGATCACGCCGCCGGCCAGGATGGCCCAATGCGGGGTCTTGCGGGTCGGGTGCAGGCGGGCCAGCACCGGCGGCAGGAAGCCGGCGCGGGACAGCGCGAAGATCTGGCGCGAATAGCCCATGATGATGCCGTGGAAGGAGGCGATCAGCCCGAACAGGCCGATCCACACCAGCATGTGCAGCCAGCCGCTCGATTCACCGACCACCGCCTTCATCGCCTGCGGCAGCGGGTCGTTGATGTTCGACAGCGCGTTCCAGTCGCCGACGCCGCCGGCGAAGATCATGGTGCCGAAGGCCAGCACCACCAGCGTCAGGATACCGCAGATATAGGCGCGCGGCACGGTGCGCTTGGGATCCCTGGTCTCCTCCGCCGCCATCGCCGCGCCCTCGATCGCCAGGAAGAACCAGATGGCGAAGGGGATCGCGGCGAAGATGCCGCCGAAGGCGTCCATGCTGAAGCTCGGCGACCCGGCCCAGCCGTTGGCGGTGAAGTTGGCCCAGGAGAAACCGGGATAGACGACGCCCATGAACACCACCAGCTCGATGATCGCCAGGATGGTGACGAACAGCTCGAAGGTGGCGGCGATGGACACGCCGGCGATGTTCAGCCCCATGAAGACGATGTAGGCGCCGACCGCCGCCGTCTTCGGGTCCAGCCCCGGAAACTGCACGTTCAGATAGGCACCGATGGCGAGCGCGATGGCCGGCGGCGCGAAGACGAACTCGATCAGTGTGGCGAAGCCGGCGACGAAGCCGCCGGTCGGCCCGAAGGCGCGGTAGCTGTAGGCGAAGGGACCGCCGGCATGGGGAATGGCGGTGGTCAGCTCGGTGAAGCTGAAGATGAATGTGGTGTACATCGCCGCGATCAGGATCGTGGTGACGAGGAAGCCAAGCGTTCCCGCCGCCGCCCAGCCGTAGCTCCAGCCGAAATACTCGCCGGAGATGACCAGCCCCACGGCGATCCCCCACAGATGGAGCCCGCTCAGGCTCTTGCTCAATTCAGGCTTCGTGTTCCCAGACATGTTGCCTCCTGCCCCTGTTCAAAGGCTTTGAAAGTCACGGCATTGGTGCCGATGGCGGCGCTCTCTCAGGACCGGTCGGTGAGTTGTTTTTTCTCGTTGTCCGGACCGGCAAGGGACGGGGCGTCCTCCTTCAGGGCGACCCCCGTCAGCTTCAGCCGCGCCGCCTCGGTTGCGAGCCAGCACAGCTTGTCGGCGGCCGTCTGGATCGACAGGCCGTCGGCATGGATGTTGGAAATGCAGTTGCGTTCGGAATCGGCGCGGCCCGGCTTCGGGTCCCAGGTCAGATAGACCCCCAGCGACTCCGCGGCCGACAGGCCGGGCCGCTCGCCCACCAGCAGCGCCACCAGCCGGGCGCCCATGGCCGCCGCCACCTCGTCGCCCAGCGCCACCCGCGCCTGTTCGGCCAGCACCACCGGCCCGATGCGCAGAGACCCCAGCCGCGCGACGCAGGCATGGACCAGCGGCGCGGCATTGACCTGCACCGCAGCGGCCGACAGCCCGTCGGCGATCACGAACAGCAGGTCCCACTCCCCCGCCGGCAGCGCGGCGGCACTGGCCGGATCGAGCCGGCGGCCGAGATCGGGCCGGCGCAGATAGGTCGGCCGGTCGGAGGCCGCGCTGTGGACGCGGATGGTCTCCAGCGGCGACAGGTCGGCGGCCAGCCAGTCGAAATCGACGGCACTATGGACCGCGTCGCGGGCGCGGGCATGGGCGAGCTGGAACTCCAGCAGAGCCTTGGTCGGCAGGGCGTCGCCGCTGCGGCCGAGCGCGATGCGGGCGCGGGTGGCGCTGCGGAAGCGCGCCCATGGATCCTTGGGATTGTCGCTCATCAGGCCGCACTCCCCAGCAGGGCGGAGACGACCAGGCTCTGGTCGGGCCAGGGCGGCAGGCGGCGCTGCTCGTCGAGCCAGCCGGCCTTGTCCAGCCACGCTTCGAACTCCGGCGCCGGCGGGCGTTTCAGCAGATGCCGCAGCCCGAGCACGTCGTGGTACGACAGGCTCTGGTAATTCAGCATGACGTCGTCGGCGCCGGGCACCGCGATCAGGAAATTGACGCCCGCGGTCGCCAGCATCGTCATCAGGACGTCCATGTCGTCCTGGTCGGCCTCGGCATGGTTGGTGTAGCAGACGTCGCAGCCCATCGGCACGCCCAGCAGCTTGGCGCAGAAATGGTCTTCCAGCCCGGCCCGCGTGATCTGCTTGGCGTCGTAGAGATATTCGGGGCCGATGAAGCCGACCACCGTGTTGACCAGCAGCGGGTCGAAGGCGCGGGCGACGGCATAGGCGCGGGTTTCCACCGTCTGCTGGTCGACGCCGAAATGGGCGTCGGCCGACAGCGCCGATCCCTGCCCCGTCTCGAAATACATCACGTTGTCGCCGATGGTGCCGCGCTTCAGCGCCTTGGCCGCCTCCTGCGCCTCGGCCAGCAAGGACAGGCTGACGCCGAAGCCGCGGTTGGCCTTCTCGGTGCCGGCGATCGACTGGAACACCAGATCGACCGGCGCCCCGCGCTCCATCGCCTGCATCGTCGTGGTGACATGGGCCAGCACGCAGGACTGCACCGGAATATCGAAGCGGGTGCGCACGGCGTCCAGCATCTCCAAGAGCGCGATGCAGGCCGGCACATTGTCGGTCGCCGGGTTGATGCCGATCACCGCGTCGCCGATGCCGTAGAGCAGCCCGTCCAGCGTGGAGGCGGCGATGCCGGTCGGGTCGTCGGTCGGGTGGTTGGGCTGCAGCCGGCTCGACAGCCGCCCCGGCAGCCCGACCGTGGTGCGGAAACGGGTGACGACCGAGCATTTGGCGGCGACGCAGACCAGATCATGGTTCCGCATCAGCTTGGACACCGCCGCCACCATCTCCGGCGTCAGGCCGGGGGCGAGCGCCGTCAGCGCCGTGGTGTCGGCGTCATAGGACAGCAGCCAGTCGCGGAACTGCCCGACCGTCATGTGCGCCACCGGCCGGAAGGCCTCGGCGTCATGGCGGTCGATGATGAGGCGCGTCACCTCGTCGGTCTCATACGGGACCAGCGCCTCGGTCAGGAAGGTTTTCAGCGGCAGGTCGGCCAGCACCATGCGCGCCGCCACCCGCCGTTCGTCGCTGTCGGCGGCGATGCCCGCCAGCTCGTCCCCCGACCGCCGCGGCGAGGCGCAGGCCATCACCGCCTTCAGATCGTCGAAACGGTGGCGCTGCCGCCCCAGATCGCAATGGTACCCAGCCATGCCGGCCTCCCGCCCGTCTCATCACGGAAGGCAGAGTGGCACGGCGGACGCGGCGGGCAGTTGACCGTAGAACACAAAATGCGGGTCAGCCGCTTACCCTGCCCAGGATCCCCTCTCCCCCCCGGGGAGAGGGTTAGGGTGAGGGGGTCGCGTGGCGAGGATCTTCAAGAATCGCGCACTCTCCGCTCCCAGTTAATCGACGCAATGCATCCCCCTCACCCCGACCCTCTCCCCGGGGGGGAGAGGGGGATATGGGCGGGAGGAGTAACTGAAATGGAGGCGCCCCAGCCCAAGCGTGACCGTAAGCCGCGCAATCGGCTAGGCGGCCGAACCCAGAGCCCGGCCGTGCCGTTCCCTATCGCACCGCAGCGCGCCGCCCGTCACCGGACGCCGCGCGCCACAAGTAAGGAGACCGTCATGCTGACGCTGTTGCGCACCGCCGTCCTGGTCCTGCCGCTGGTCGCCGTGGCCGCCTGCCACAAGGACGGTCCGGCCGAGCGGGCCGGCGAGTCCATCGACAACGCCGGCCAGAGCGTCAAGGACGCCATCGACCCACCGGGTCCGGCGGAAAAGGCCGGCCGCGCCATCGACCGGGCGGTGAACTGACTCCCACCCCCGCTCAGCGAGCCGCGAAGTCCAGCCCGTCCGGCTGGACGCCCGACACCTCCAGCAGCAGTTTGCTGAGAATGGCGTCGGCGAAGGCGTCGAAGTCGCGGGCCGGCACCAGGAAGGCGCCGGGGCCGCCGATGACATGGTCGCGGTAATAGCCCTCCAGGTCGTTCGGCGCCGCGCCGCCCCAGGGGTTGGGCCGGTCGTTCAGGATCGGCAGCCCATTGATGGTGATGCCGCGGGCGACCGCGGCGTCGCGCGCCTCCTCCACCGGGCGGCCGCGGTTGTTCTCGCCGTCCCCGGAAATGTCGATGACCCGCCGCATGCCCTCGAACCCGTTGTTGTCGAACAGCGGAACGACGAAGTCGATGGCGGCGCTGATCGAGGTCCATTGCTCCGTCGTCATCGGCGCCTCCGCCACCATCGCCGCGAAGCGCTCGACGCTGGCCGGATCGCTCAGCTCGGTCCAGGCGACGACGATGTGCTGATAGCTTTCGCCCGACCATTCCACATAGGTGGCGCCGATCCGGCCGAAGGGGCCGCCGCGGATCGCCGCCTGCACCTTCGGGTTCAGCAGGGCCTGGACATAGCCGTTGCGCTGCAGCTTCGCCTCGTCCGGGTCGACGCTGCCGGACACGTCCACCGCCAGGACCAGTTCCAGGTCCACCGGCGTCTGCGCCGCGGCGGGAACCGCGGATAAGCACAAGCATAAAGGAGCGACGACAAGCAGGGAGGCGAGGAGGCAGGCACGGCTATGGGCCAAGAGACGGTATGCACGCATACGCACCCTCCTTCTCGCCACCGGTGTCCGGCCTGTCGCGCCGGACAAAGAGTCGCGCCGGACGAAGGATTGAGGATTGGTGTGCGAACGTTTCCTGTCCATGCCCCGCCGGGCTATTCCGGCAGTCGCGATTGGGCAGGGCGGGGTACTCCACGCCGCCCACCGGACTTGCGGGCCGGCGGCAACCCGCGGCGGTTCGGAGCTTCGCCCCGATAGGGAGGTGACAAACCGCCGATTGCCTGCATAGCTTACGCCTTAAGGGGTAGTCCGCAAGGCGACGCCTTCCCGTCCCTCCCCGTCCCCATCCATGTTCCGAGCAGCCATAGACGTGCCTTCCGCCCGCTCGCTCCCCTGCCATACCGCCGCACCGGTTCCGTCCCGATGGGCTGGCCGGCTGTCATGGTTGGCCGGCGCGGCGCTGGCGGCCGGCTGGACCGTCATGGCGGCGGCCCAGACCCTGCCCCCTCCGCTGCAGTCCGCCGGGCTGACCGTACCCGCTCCGCCCAAGCCGCAAGCCCCGGCCGGGCAGACTCCGGCTGGGCAGAAACCGGTTGGACAGACTCCGGCTGGGCGCCCCGCCGACGTTCCCGGCACCTGCGCCGATCACGAACCGGCGGGCCAGGCCGTCCTCGATGCCCTGTCCGGCGGGGACGAGGCATTCGCCGAACTGGCCCGCCGGTCGCCGGCGGACGCCTTCCGCTGTTCCAGCCTGTTCCCCGGCGAGGCGGCGCTGGCCGCGCTGCGCGGGGCGGCGACGCTGGCGCCCTTCGACGCGGTCGGAGCCGCGGACCAATTAATCGGCCGTCCCGGCGGCGCGGAGATCGTCGCCCTCGCGCTGGACCCCGGGCTGCTGTCGCGGGCGCTCGACACCGGGCTGCCCTTCTACGAAACGCGGCACGAACTGCGCAAACGCCTGGGCAAGCCCGAGCTGCGGGCGCTGGAGATCCAGGCGGCGAAGGCGCTGGCCGCCTCGCTCGCGCGCGATCCGGCCGCGATGGCGCCGAAGATCGGCGCGCTGCTCGACGACATGGTGGACGATCCGCCGGCCGACCGCTTCCACATCGCCATGGCGCTGTCGGCGGAGGATCTGTTCGGGCTGATCGCGCGGATCGGGCCGCAGCTCTACACCTCCTCGCTCGACGGGCTGGTCAACATCCTGCAAATCCAGCTCAAGCAGGAGCGGCGGAGCCTTCTCGACCTCGCGCGCGGCGAACGGACACGGCCGCTGTGGGCCGACTTCTTCGTGGCGACGGTCGGCGGCGGCCGGGCGGCCAGCCTGTTCGGCGCCAATCCCGCCACCGCGCGAGACCTGATGCGCGAGAGCCTGCGGGCTCTGCTGCCGGCCCGGGACGCGCCGGTGCCCGGAGCCGACGCCGCCATGGTGATCGGTGCGCTGGCCGACGCCATGGACCTGGACAACCGCGCCGTCCGCGCCGCCCTGGAGGACGAGCTGGCGGTCTGGTACCGCGGGACCGGCGAAACGCCGGCCCGGACCATGGCCGGACTTGCCGGCAGCCTGCATGCGACGCGCCTGTCGGGGCGCCCGGCCACCCCGGCTTTCGAGGCCGAACGGTTCCTCCAGCGCCATCCGCCGGCCGCCCTGCCCGTCCTGACCGGGCAGCGCCTGTTCCGCAACGGCATCAACGTCCAGCGGATGACCTTCTACGACGACCCCGACGGGCGGGCCTCCTTCCGCGGCTTCCTGCGGCAGCACCGTGCCCAGGGCTGGGCGCTCCACAGCCAGTCCGGCTTCACCGTCGCCGTCAGCCCGGACCGCCACGGGCGCCGGATCGTCATCGTCGCCGACGAGCCCGGCGCCAGCGACGCCGGCCGTGCCGCCGCCTGGGACTGGATGGCGCGCGAAGGACTGACCCCGTCCATCGTCATCCATCGCGGCCACAGCTATCACGAGGACTCCACCATGACGGAGATCGCGCCGGCCACGGCGCTGGTCTTCTGGGGGTCCTGCGGCGGGCACACACGGTTGCGCGCCACGCTGGAACGCGCGCCCGACGCGCTGGTGCTGGCGACGCAGAACATCGGCGTGTCGACTGTCAACGAAGCCCTGCTGGGCATCATCGAAAACCGGCTGCTGGCGGACGGCGTCATCGACTGGAACGGGGTGTGGCGCGAGGCGCAGCGCCGCATCCGCGACCGCCGCTTCGCCTCCTACAAGCGGCCGGACCAGGATTCGGCGAACCTCGCCTTCCGGGCTTGGCAGGTGCGGGCGGCGGCGCCCTGAGCAGGACCGGCAGCCGGAACGTTCGGCCCGGCCCGCCTCGCCGCCGAGCATGGCTGTGTTTCGCCGGAGCCGCTTGCGGCGGAGCCGGACGCGTGCTGCTGTGGTGTGGCCGATTGTTGCCCACCCCCGGTATCCCCGTTCTTGAGGCTCCCAAATCATGATGTGGCAGACCCTCGCCTTCTTCTTCGCCACCGCCTTCGTGATCTCGGCGACGCCGGGGCCGAACATGCTGCTGGCGATGAGCCTCGGCCTGCGCTTCGGCGCCCGCCGTGCCGCATGGGGCGGCGCCGGCATGTGCGCCGCGCTGGCGGTGATGGCGGCGCTGTCGGCCTTCGGGCTGGGCGCCCTGCTCTCCACCTCCGTCCTGGCCTTCGAGATCGTGCGCTGGGCCGGCGTCGCCTATTTGACCTGGCTCGGCATCGCCGCGTGGATGGCGCCGGTCGAGCAGCCCGGCGAGCGTGACGCCGCCGCAGCCGCTTCGGGGGAAGGCACGCCCGTCCGCCTGTTCCTGCGCGGCGCGCTGGTCGCCTTCAGCAATCCGAAGGCGCTGGTGTTCATGGGCGCCCTGTTCCCGCAGTTCATCGACGCCGCCGCGCCGCTGGCGCCGCAGCTGATGGCGCTGGTCGCCACCATGGTGGTGATCGAGTTCGGCTGGATCATGGCCTATGCCACCGGCGGCGACCGGCTGGCGGCGAAGCTGACCACCGTGTCGGCGGCCAAGTCGCTGAACCGTCTGACCGGCGGCCTGATGATCGGCGCCGGCGGCCTGCTGGCGCTCGCCCGCCGGGTCTGAGAGTCTGCAGGATTCTTCGCGCGGTTATCGGTCGTCATCCGCGCGAAGGCGGGGAACCAGGAAGCTCTGCACCTAAGCCACTGAAAAAGCTGGATTTCTGCCTTCGCGGGAATGACGGCCGAGAATGATCTATGATAGGGCTCAAAGTCTGCAGACTCTGATTCACCCCTGTCCTCGCGCTCAAAGAAAAAGGGCCGCGCAATCGCGCGGCCCTATAGTTTAGGGAGGAAACGCCCCGAGAATGGGCAAGGCCAAGATATGCTGCGGCGCACACGAACTGGTATTACCAATGCTGAATGGTAGCCATGCGCCGCAGGAATGGGCCCATGCAGCAATATGCATTCTCAGCAATAGAGCGCGTCCCCGGTTACAAAAATTTCATGGAACCGCCGCGCCGCGGTCATCGCCCGCACCACTAATGCTTCGGTTCGTCGCCTCTGCCGAAAGGCTTAGCCCTTGTAGATGCGGCGGTGCGAAACATGCGGCCGAGGAACGGTGCGATGGCGATCCCAGTCCTGCGCAGCCTGACGCTGAAGCAGGCGATTCACGCGGTTCTCGCCGCCTTCGTCATCGGTCTGACCATCACCGCGGCCGAATTCGCCTGGACCGCAACCCGTGAGCGGACCATGGCCCTGGCCCAGGTGGCGGACGCCGTCGCCCTGGTCGAGGGGCCGGCCGCCAGCGCCGCCTGGCTGATCGACGGGGAACTGGCCGGACAGGTGCTGCAGGGCATGGTCCGCGCCAACGCCGCCTGGGCCGAGATCCGGCTGGGCGACGGCACCCTGCTCGCCCGCCGCGAACGCCCAGCCGGACCGGCAAGCCTGCTGGAGCGCGCGGCGACGGCGCTGCTGTTCATCGACCGGCCGGTGGTGACCCATGACCTGACCACCCCGGCGAGCGCGCCGAAGTTTGCGGACAGTCCCCGCATCGGCACGCTGATCGTCGGCATCGACACCGGGCGGGCGGCGTCCGGCTTTCTCGCCTATGTCTCGGCGGCGCTGGTGGCGGGAACCCTGCGCAACCTGCTGATCGGGCTGGCGATGGCGGCGGTGTTCCACCGGCTGCTGACCCGGCCGCTGCTGCAGATCGGCCGCGCGGTGGCGCGGATCGACCCGGAAAAGCCCTATGGCCAGCCGCTGGCTGTGCCGCGCGGCCATGCCGACGACGAGCT
Organism: Azospirillum sp. TSH20; assembly: GCF_003115935.1. Classification (NCBI taxonomy): domain Bacteria; kingdom Pseudomonadati; phylum Pseudomonadota; class Alphaproteobacteria; order Rhodospirillales; family Azospirillaceae; genus Azospirillum; species Azospirillum sp. TSH20. Next base: position 67,402 of record NZ_LGQU01000076.1, on the reverse strand, counting down.
TGGCTTCGTCATCGCCCGCTTCAACCACACCCTGACCCTGCTGGAGCGCGAGCATGACGAGTTGCGGCGGCTGGCGACGCGCTGTCCGCTGACCGGGCTGGCGAACCGGGCGCTGCTGCTCGACCGGCTGGACCACGCCATCGAACTGGCGAACCGCGCGCGGGAACCGGATGCCGGCCGGCTGGCGGTGCTGTATGTCGACCTCGACCGCTTCAAGCGGGTCAACGACAGCCTTGGGCACGGCGTCGGCGACCTGCTGCTCTGCCGGGTGGCGGAGCGGCTGGGCGCCAGCGTGCGCCGCTGCGACACCGTCGGCCGGCTGGGCGGCGACGAGTTCCTGGTGGTGCTGGAGCGCGTCGCCGACCGCGACGAGGCGGCGATGGTGGCGCAACGGCTGCTCGACGGCCTGTCCTCCCTGCGCGAGGTGGGGGAGCATCGCGTTCACCTCACCGCCAGCATCGGCATCGCCGTCCATCCCCTGCCGGGCAACGGCGAATCGCCCGACAGCACCGGCCTGATGCGGATGGCCGATTCGGCGATGCAGGCGGCCAAGACGGCAGGCGGCGACCGCTTCGTCTTCTACACCCGCGACATGACCGACCGCGCCGAGACCCGGCTGCGGCTGGAATCCGGCCTGCGCGAGGCGGTGGCGGCGCGGGCCTTCGAACTGGTCTATCAGCCGAAGATCGAGGCGGCGAGCGGCCGGCTGACCGGGTTCGAGGCGCTGATCCGCTGGCGGCACGAGGGGGCGGCGATCTCCCCCGCCGACTTCATCCCGGTGGCCGAGGACACCGGCCTCATCATCGAGATCGGCCGCTGGGTGCTGGAGGAGGCCTGCCGCACCGCGACCCGCTGGGCGCTCGACCATGGCCCGGTGCCGGTGGCGGTCAACGTCTCCGCACGCCAGCTCGCCGATCCCGGCTTCGCCCGGCTGGTCGAGCAGGTGCTGCAGCGCCACGCCACCCCGCCCCACCTGCTGGAGCTGGAGATCACCGAGACCGTCATCATGAAGGACGTGCGCCACCATCTGCCGACGCTGAACCGATTACGGGCGTTGGGGGTGCGCATCGCCATCGACGATTTCGGCACCGGCTATTCCTCGCTGGCCTATCTGCGCCAGCTGCCGGTGGATGTGCTGAAGATCGACCGCAGCTTCGTCAACGACCTTCCGCACGCCCCCGACATCGCCTCCACCGTCATCGCGCTGGCCCAGCGGCTGTTGCTGTCCACCGTGGCGGAGGGGGTGGAGACCGCCGAGCAGCGCCATTGGCTGGCGGAGGCCGGCTGCGACTGCCTGCAAGGCTTTCTGATCTCGCGCCCGCTGGCGGCCGAGGCGGCGGAAGCGATGGTGATGACCGCCTTCGCCCGCAACGAGGCGCTTCCGCTGACGGCCTGAGGGCACCGCGTTGACCGGAGTTCCGGTCAACGCGCGGCGGAGGTCCGGTCAAGACAGGCCGCCGCCACCCGGTTATGGTCGCGCCTGTCCCGCGCCAACAGACCGACACGCATCATGACCGTCTCCGCCGCTCCCTCCACTGCCATGGCCGATCGCCGATCCGTCAACCGCGCCACGCTGGTGGGCTTCATCGCCATTCTCTTGTGGGCGACGCTGGCCCCGCTGGCGACGCTGGCCTCGATGGTGCCGCCGTTCCAGCTGGTCGCGACCTCCTTTTTCCTGGCCTTCCTGGTCGGCAGCGGCTGGACCGCGTCGCGCGGCGACAACCCCCTGCGCTATTTCCGCCAGCCGGTTGCGGCCTGGGCGCTGGGGGTCGGCGGGCTGTTCGGCTTCCACTTCCTCTATTTCATGGCCCTGCAGGCGGCGCCGCCGGTGGAGGCCAACCTGATCAACTACCTGTGGCCGCTGCTGATCGTGCTGTTCTCCGCCCTGCTGCCGGGGGAACGGCTGCGCTCCTGGCATGTCGGCGGCGCGCTCGCCGGATTGGCGGGCACGGTTCTGCTGATCGCGCGTGGCGGCAGCGGCGGATTTTCGATCGACCCGGCGCATCTGCCGGGCTATGCCGCCGCGCTGGGCAGTGCCGTCACCTGGGCCGGCTATTCGGTGCTGCGCCGCCGGTTGGGCCAGATCGGCGAGGCGCCGACCGACGCGGTCAGCGCCTTCTGCCTCGTCACCGCACTCCTGTCGCTGCTCTGCCATCTCGCGCTGGAACGCACGGTCTGGCCGGAGACCGCCGCCGGCTGGGGGGCGATGCTGCTGCTGGGACTGGGACCGGTGGGGGCGGCCTTCTTCGTCTGGGATTACGGAGTGCGCCACGGCGACATCCGGGCGCTGGGAGCGCTGTCCTATCTGGCGCCCCTGCTGTCGACCCTGCTGCTGGTCCTGTTCGGCCTCGCCCCCAACTCCGGCATCATCTGGGTGTCCTGCGCCCTGATCGCCGGCGGCTCGCTGCTGGCCAGCAAGGATTTGCTGCGGCGCAGGTGAGCGTGGCGGTGCGCGGACTGCCCCGCCCCTGATCGCGGCAGGCTATCACTTGGACGCGTATTGCGGTCGATTTGGGAGAATCGGCCCGGAGTGACGTCGGACTTCACGGAACCGCCGGTCTCTTGCCCGCGGGGGTGGCAAATCCCGCGCGGTTTTTTGCCGCGCCCGGCGGGAGACCCCGATGCTGACTGCTTTATTCTTTAACGATCGGTGCGTACAGTCGCTGTTGCCTACCCCTTTCGCGCAACCCAAAGCCGAGCGTCGCGATGAGCAAGTCGATCGAGGGTGTATCCAACTGGATGCACATGTTCCGCTGGATCGTGAAGCTGATCCGCGACGAATATGGGGTCGACGAGGCTCTGCTGACCCGCAATGCGACCCTGGAGACCGACATCCAGCTGTCGATCGATCAGGTCGAACAGGTTTTGGAATACATCTCCGAAAGCTTCGCCATCCGCTTTCCCGAAGGGACACTGGACGAGTTAGTGAAGCTGGAGGAACTCTGCCTGCTGGCGAGCTGGATCAAGGGCTATTACAAGCGCCCAGAATTCATCTCCGACGCCTTCGAGGCCCGCTGCCGCAGCATCAACCAGATCGCAGCCTGACCATGACCGACCGGACCTCCCCCTATCCTCCCGGCTTTACGTGGGGCGTCTCCACCTCCGCCTACCAGATCGAGGGCGCGGCGGCCGAGGATGGGCGCGGCGCCAGCATCTGGGACGTCCGCTGCCGCACCCAGGGCGGGGTGGTGAACGGCGACACCGGCGACGTCGCCTGCGACCACTACCACCGCATGCCGGAGGATGTGGCGCTGATGAAGGGGCTGGGCGTCGACGCCTACCGTTTCTCGGTCTCCTGGCCCAGGGTGATGCCGCGCGGCAAGGGCGCGGTGAACGACGCCGGGCTGGACTTCTACGACCGGCTGATCGACCGGCTGCTGGAGTCCGGGATCGAGCCCTGGCTGTGCCTCTACCATTGGGACCTGCCGCAGTCCCTGCAGGATTTGGGCGGCTGGTCGTCCCGCGACTGCGCCGGCTGGTACGCCGATTATGCCGCGCTCTGCGCCCGGCGCTACGGCGACCGGGTGAAGCGCTGGATCACCTTCAACGAATTCTCGGTCTTCACCCTGTTCGGCTACGCCATCCCCTGGGCGGCGCCGGGAATCGTCGACCGGGCCCAGCATCTGCGCGCCATCCACCACGTCAACCTCGCCCATGGCGCCGGGGTGGACGTGCTGCGCGACATGGTGCCGGGGGCCTCCATCGGCGCCATCCACAACCGGCAGGTCGTGATCCCCGAGACCGACACGCCGGAGAACCGCGCCGCCGCCGCCCTGCTGGACGAGCATTGGAACCTCGTCTTCTGCGATCCGCAGATCCTGGGCCATTACCCGCCGCAGACCGCCGCCGCCATCGAGCCCTATGTCCAGCCCGGCGACATGGCGCGCATCGCCCGGCCGGTGGACTGGTTCGGGCTGAACCATTACGGCCCGATCTTCGCCAAGGCCGAGCCGGCCCGGACCTGGGGCTATGGCTGGGGCGACGCGCCGCCCGATTCGCCCACCCACGGCGTCGGCTGGGCGATCTTCCCCGACGCCTTCCGCGACGAGTTGCTGACGATCCAGCGCCGCTACCGCCTGCCCATCGTGGTGACGGAGAACGGCTGCGGCGGCAGCGACACCGTCAGCCCCGACGGTGCCGTCCACGACCCGCACCGCATCAACTACCTGACCATCTACAACGCCGCGATGCGTGACGCGATGGCCCAGGGCGCCGACGTGCGCGGCTATTTCGTCTGGTCGCTGCTGGACAATTTCGAATGGGGCAGCGGCTACGGCCAACGCTTCGGCATCGTCCACGTCGACTTCCAGACCCTGGCCCGCACGCCGAAGGACTCGGCGCGCTGGTACGCGGAACTGATCCGGGCGGCGAAGGCGTAATCGAACCGCTTCGCATCAGAGCTCATCATAAGCTTCCCTGGACCGTCATTCCCGCGAAGGCGGGAATCCAGACGCTCCAAAGGCTCAGGCTCGAATCAGCCTGGATCCCCGCCTTCGCGGGGATGACGGCCGAGAAAAAGTGATAGAAACTCTCAAATCCTGAGGTAATTGACTGAGAGGTTCGACATGATCATCCGCCGCGAAGAGCTTGAGGCCGGATATCCGGACCTGTCGGATGTCGTCGATGCCGCCGCCGTCCCCTTCGCGCCCATTCATCCCGGAGAAATCCTGCGGGAGGAATTCCTGGAACCGAAGGGCATTTCCGCTTACCGGCTCGCCAAGGACATCGGCGTTCCCCTGACCAGGATCACAGCAATTCTGGAGGGCAAGCGCGCCGTTACCGCCGACACCGCCTTGCGCCTATCGCGCTACTTCCGCATGTCCGAAGGGTTCTGGGCCAATCTCCAAGCCCATTACGACATCGAAGTCGCCAAGCGCGCGCTCGGCGACCGGCTCGATACCGAGGTGAAGGCGCTGGAGATCGCCTGACGGTCTTTCCTCCGATCAGCGCCGCCGCACCTCCGCGCAGACGCCCTCCGCCCCGTCCGGTGCCTTCACCCGCGCCGCCGCGTCGCGCAGAAGCAGGCTGTGGCCGGCGGGGACCGTCAGCGCCTCGCCGCCGTCCGGGATGACGGTCAACGTTCCGGCCAGCGCATGGACCAGCAGCACGTCGCCGGCCGCGCGATGGGCAGGACCTCCCGCCAGCAGGGTGAGCGTGCCGGTCGCCGACGCGCGGTCGAGCATCAGGTTCACGTCGCGGATCGGGCCGGCGGTCGGTTCGCACCAGACCGGCGCTTCGCCGCGGAAGGCGAAGGCGGGATTCAGGCGGCGGCGTTCGACCGGCGGGGCGCCATCGACAGAGAGGCGCATGCCGTCGCCCTCCACCACCGCGATCAACCGGTCATAGCCGGGAAAGGCGGAAAAGGGGCCGGGTTCGACCACGTCGGCGATGCTGACGCGCCAGACGAATCGCCCGTCGGGGGCCGGCTCCACCGCCAGTTCGGTGGTGACGCCGCCGCCATTCTTCCAGGGAACGCGGCGATGGTCGTCGGGGGTCAGGCGCGTGATGGACGGGTCTTTGGACTGCAAGGGTCTGCTCCGGAACGGATCGGCTCCGCCCGGTCATACCACAGCCGACAGCCCGGCTTCACACGAACAGGCTGAAGCTGCCCATCAGTTTCTGCGTGCCGGTCTGGCCGGTGGGGATGGAGTTCATGCTGCCGATGGCCTGATTCAGCCCGTCGAGCGTCGCCTGCTGACCGGTTGTGAGCGTCAGGCCGGTGTCGCCCTTGGCCGGCTGCTTGGCCACGGTGTCGTAGTCCTGGCTGTAATTGCCCATGACCAGCTGCATGGCGTAGTTCTTGGGGTCCTTGTCGGACTGGCCCTTGTCGCGGGTGACGCGCAGGGTGTAGTCGCCCTTGTCGACCGACAGATTGCCGGCCTGCAGCTTCTTGAAGGCGGTGTAGTTGTCGCCGGCCTTCGGGTCGCTGTCGGCCATCACCCGGCCAAGCCGGTTCATCAGCTGGACATGCACACCGTCGTCGCCGACCTGTCCCATGGTCAGCTCGCCCTTGGTGATGACCTTGAACTTGTAGAAATCGACCTTGTCGTTCGCGGCCAGCGTGCTGGCGACGTTCAGGCGGGTGGTGTTCTTGGAAATCACGCCGATGTCAGTGGCGCCGCCCGCGGTGGTCAGCGCCGACTTCTTCACCGTCTTGGAGTATTCCTTGACGTCGCCGACAGCCTGGTTGCTCTGCGACTTCTTGATCGCCTCGACCGCATTGTTGATCGAGGCGTTGAGGCTGGACACCAGGGAGTTGACGCTTGAGAGAGCATCATCCGCCATGATCAGTCATCCTTCTTCCGATCCGATCCCCACGCCCGAAACCAAGTCCGAAAACCCGATCCGAACGCCGTTCGAGGAGCACCAAACAAGAGGCACGGCCGGCTGAGCCGTAACCCGGGCACGTCTGCCCTAAGGGAGTATACGACAACAGCCGGCGGAACATAGGCAGGATTCGTGATTTTTTTGGTCGAAAGTCCGGATGCGGGACCTGTACGCCACGGTCGGCGGCCCCATCCGGCTCAGGACCGCGGCTTTTCCCCCTTGTCCGGCAGCGACTCCGACCGGGTGCTTCCGGCCGCCGCGGCCAGGGCTGCCGGCTGCGGGGACGACTCGGCGGCCCCCGATGCGGCGGAGTCTTCAGCGATCGGGCAGTGGGGCGGCTGGGTGGGGCCGGTGACGACATCGAAATCGAACATGACAACCTCTCTCGGCTGGTGATGAAGCCGCCCGGGTCGCCCGTGTTCGGATTTTCAGGATGTGAGGCCCATCAAGGGCCGGGGTCACAAACACGAAAGCCGCCGCGGGTCGGTCCGGGCGGCTTCGGGAGTGAGCGACAGATGCGCGTTCCTAGGCCGCCGAACGAAACCAGCGGCCAAAATATCGGGAACGTCCAATGGACGTGATGGAAAGCGTCTGTCGCATAGCGGCGACCATAGCGCGCGGTTGCCGCGATTCCAAGAAGGATTTTGGCAAAGGTATATCTGCCGGCGCGTGTGGGCGGCCGGCGCCGCGAGGCCTAGAATTATCCGGGCTAAGCTGAGTGGGGCCGGTACAAGGCTCGTCGGCCGGGATTATACTCCGCCACCTCTCGGATAGCGAAGTGCCCATTGCCAAATCCGGCATCATGCCGACTTGGCGATGTTGCGTTGAGTTCTGTCGCACCCATTCCGTGGATGGAGCTTGGTCATGAACAACGTTCGTTTCCTAGCCTCGGTGGCCATTGCAGCAACCCTCTTTTCAGGCCCTGCTTTCGCTCGCGATGTGACCATCCATCAGGCGGTCATCGGAGAGACCGACCAGAAGACGCAGGAGATCAGCACCGAGGACATGCGCCGCATCGTGTCGCAAGGGGGTGCAACCATCCTGGATACCCGTCCCCATGCCGAATTCGTGAACGGGCATATTCCCGGAGCGAACACTCTCAAAGGCCCCCCATCGGAAGCGGTTGCCGAGGTGGAAAAGCTGGTGGGCGGCGACAAGAGCAAGGCTTTGGTTCTCTACTGCAATGGGCCTTATTGCCAAGCCAGCCGTCGCATGGCCGCCCAACTGCTCGATGCCGGCTTCACGAACGTGCGCCGCTATCAGCTCGGCATGCCGGTCTGGCGAGCGCTTGGCGGCCCGACCGAAATCGACCTCGACGGAGTCCTGCGGATCTTCAGGAACGACCAGACCGCGGTCTTCCTCGACGCGCGGTCGGCCGAAGACTTCGGCAAAGGCAGCCTGCCGCGTGCACACAACCTCATGGCCGAGAATGCCGCGAAGGTCCAGGGGGCTCCCATGCCTCTCGACGACTTCAACACGCGGATCGTGTTGTTCGGCCGAGATGCGCAGCAGGCGCGGGAGCTTGCCGAAGCCCTGAGCAAGCGGCCATGGCACAACGTGTCGTATTTCGCCGGAACCTTCGAGGCCCTGAACGCCGCCGTCAAATGATCCAAGAATTCAGTCAGCCGGCTTTCCGCTCGCCCACCGTGTCGGCGACATAGGCGTCGCGCCGGCCCATCGGGCGGGAGGCGCGGCCGTCGCGGTCGGTGGTGTCGCGGGCGGTCTGGTGCTCGATCTCCGCGTTCAGCTCCGCCCCCATCAGCACGACATAGGAGGTCAGGTTGAACCACAGCAGCAGGATCACGACGGCGCCGACCGAGCCGTAGGTCTCGTTGTAGCTGCCGAAGTTCGACACATAGACGGAAAAGCCCAGCGACCCCAGCAGCCAGACCACGGTCGCCACCGCCGACCCCCAAGTGACCCAGCGCCATCGCGGCTCGCGGCGGTCGGGGGCGTAGCGGTAGAAGACGGCCAGCGCCAGCATGATCGTCACCGCCAGGATCGGCCAGCGGGCGAGGCTGGCGATCCAGCCGATCGGCGTGTTCTGCAGTCCGATGATGGTGATGGCGGCCGGGACGGCGACGATCATCGCAATGGCGAGGATGACGAACAGCAGGCCCGCCACCGTCAGTCCCATCGACAGCATCGCCAACTTGAGGAAACCGCGCGTCTCCTTCTCGCCATAGGCGATGTTGAGCGCCGTCACCATCGAGTTGGTGCCGCGCGACGCGCTCCACAGGGTCAGCAGCAGGCCGAAGATCAGCCCGAAGCCCAGCCCCTGCGACGGGGCGGTCGCCACCTTGCGCGCCTGGTCGCTGACGATCGACAGCGCGTCCGGCGGCAGCAGGCTGCCCAACTGGTTCAATTGGGTCTCGATCATCGACGGATCGGCGACGAGGCCGTAGATCGACACCAGCGCCGCGACGGCGGGGAAGATGGCGAGCAGGGCGTAATAGGCGACGCCGGCCGCCAGCATCGACACATTGTCCTTGCTCTGCTCGTCCCACACCCGCAGCAGGATGTCCTTCCAGCCCTTCTTGGGGATGTCCGACGGGCTGTCCGCCGACCGGCCGCGGCCGTCCCCGCTCCCGTCATTGGCGGCGCGTCCGCCCGTGCGGTTCCGGTGCTCGTAGTAATGGCGTCGGCTCAGCCCCAGCATGCCCCGCCCTCCTCAGACCACGGCTTCGCGCAGCGCGCCGACGCGATGGCGCGCCGTTTCGATGGCGTGGAACTGGGCGCCGATGACGACCTGCAGATGGTCGTCCGGCGCATCGTGCAGGGCGTCGCGGAACAGCGACAGCGTGCCGTCCAGCCCGCCTTCCAGCCGGGCCAGCAGGTCGCCGCGCGCCCCGGGCCCGCCGGCCCCGGCCATCACGCTGCGGGCGCTGGCCTCTGCCAGTCCATGCATGGGCGACCAGACGCGCGTGCCGTCGCCGGCGGTCTCGATCCAGCCACCACCGGTGCGCAGTTCCGCATCCAGCGCCATGGCGCTGCGGTCGAGCTGGTCGGCCAGATCCTCCAGCCGGGCGGACAGGGCCGTATCGGCGATGGTCATGTCGGCGCGGCGGAAGGCTTCCGAGCCGTCGCGGCAGGCGGCGATCAGGTCGGTCAGCAGATGCCGGCTGCGCGGGTCGAGATGGCGGCCATGGGGATCGTAATCGTCGAACCCGGTGGTTGATTCCGGCGTGCGGGCGACCGCCACGGCAAGCCAGAGGGCGCCGACGCCCATCAGCGCCACCGGGATCGGGTTGGCGCGCACCGCGCGGGCGATGCGGCCGGACAGCCCGTCGCCGCCGCCCTGGATCACGTCGCGCACCACCTGCACCACGCCGCCGGACATCTGGCCGGGCGACAGTCGGAACTCGATCTCGTCGATCACCGAATCCATGCGGGCGCGGATCGACTGGATCTCGTGCTCGATCTCTTCCGGCCGGCGGCCCTGGGGCGATGTGGCTGTGGCGGTCGCATCGGACGGAGCGGCGGACGGAATGGCGTCGTTGTGATGGGTCATGCCGGGCGTCTCCTGTGGGGGCTGCCGGCTTGCAACACCAGGAGACGCCGATTGTTCCGGCTGTAGCGGTCCGGAACCCGCCCGATCAGGTCACATGCTGGGCGAAGGCCATGACCTCCATGCTGCCCTGCCAGATCATGCGGACGGCGACATAGACGATGACCACCAGACCCAGATAGGCGATCCAGTGGAAGCGGTTCAGCAGCCGCGCGATCACCGTCGCCGCGGCGCCCATCAGCGCCACCGACAGCAGAAGGCCGATGGCCAGCACCCACAGATGCTCGCGCGCCGCGCCCGCCACCGCCAGCACATTGTCGAGCGACATCGACACGTCGGCGATGATGACCTGCCGGATGGCGGCCCCCACCGGCTTGCCGCCCCCGGCGGGGGTGGGGACAGCGTCGTCGCCCTCCTCGGCCATCAGGGCGGCGGCCTCCGCCTCCTCGCGCTGGCTGCGCAATTCGCGGAACAGCTTCCAGCACACCCACAGCAGCAGCAACCCGCCGGCCAGCGTCAGCCCGATGACGTCCATCAGCCGGGTCGCCGCCAGCGCGAAGCCGATGCGCAGGACCACCGCGGCGGCGATGCCCCAGAAGATCACGCGGGCGCGTTTCTCCCGCGCCACCCCTGCGGCGGCCATGCCGACGACGATGGCGTTGTCACCGGCCAGCACCAGGTCGATGAACACCACCTGGGCAAGCGCGATCAATTCCGGAATCAGCGAGTCCACGGTCTGTCCGTCGATTTTCAGTTGAGGAGATGCGGGCGGGGGAGGCCTGCCCTATAGCGCGTGAACACGCGGCGGCGCAACCTTGTCGCCCGGCGCGGGTGGAAAAATGTCGCGGTCCCTTGGCAATCCGCCCGCGAATGCACGGCAAAAAGGCCGGACAGTCTCCCGCCCGGCCTTCCTCATGAACTTTGGGTCGGAAAGCTCCGGATCAGGCCAGTGCGGCCAGCGCCACGCCGCCCAAACCGCCCCCAGCCAAACCAATGGCCGCACCCAGACCGCGCAGGGCGAGGGCCGCCCCCGTCCCGCGGGCGATCCCGCGCAACGACAGGGCCGCGGCGACGCCGGCGCCGTGCAGCAGCGCGGTCGCCAGCGCGAAACCAAGGCCGTAGAGCAGCGGCTGCGCCGCCTCCGGCATCTCGGCGCCATGGGCATGGCCGTGGAAAACGGCGAACATCGCCACCACCGCCATCGACAGGTGCAGCGACAGGCGCGACTGCGCGGCGATCAGGGCGCCCAGCGCGATCACCGACCCGGCGATCCCCAGCTCCACCGCCGGCAGCGCGATGCCCGCCATGCCCAGCAGGCCGCCGCCGATCATGGCGGTGACGAAGGCGGCCGGCAGCGCCCACAGGGCGGCACCGCCGCGCTGCGCCGCCCACAGCCCGACCGCGACCATCGCCAGCAGATGGTCCCAGCCGCCGACCGGATGCAGGAAGCCATGGGTGAAGCCGGCGTCATGGACGCCGACGGTGTGGGCGTCGGCGACCGCGGGCAGCACCAGCCCGGCCAGCAGCACGGCCGAGGCGAGGGAGAAACGTTTCATGGATCAGCATCCTCTGATGTCGTGTCGCGCTGTCGGAGCGAAGTTTAGCAGAAAGCGTCAGCCCGGCCATGGCCGGAACGGCGGTTCCGCCCCGTCGGATCTACGTCGTTTGACGCAGGTCAATGAGTTGCACCCCCGATCCGTCACGATGCGCTGCCCGTTGCCACAGGAATCCTCGATGCCCACCGCCACGCTTCCCGGAGAGGGTTCGGTATCCGTCCGGCTGTGGCTCGACAGGGGTGAGGATGGGGGCCGCAAGGACGGCATGACCATCCGCCGGGCCGAGGTCGCCACCCGCCGCCCGCGCGCCGTCGCCGCCCTGGTCGGCCGCAAGGCGGAGGAGGCTGTGCGGCTGGCGCCCCTGCTGTTCAGCCTGTGCGGCAGCGCCCAGGGGCTGGCCGTCGCCCGCGCCTGCGAGGCGGCGCTGGGCATCGACGCCACTCCCCACGAGACCGCCCGCGCCCTGCTGACCGATGCGGAGGCGCTGGACAGCCATGGCTGGCAGGCTGTGGTCGAATGGCCGGCGCGCCTCGGCGCCCCGCCCCGGCCGGCGGCCCTGCGCGATCTGCGGGCGGCGGTGTCGGCCATCATGCCGGCGCTCTATCCGGCCAAGGATGGGCTGCGGCCCGGCGGCGGCGTACTGCGGCCGGACACGGCGGCCCTCCGGGATATCCTTGTGCGGATAACCGGCTGGCTGGAGACGACCGTTTTCGCCGGTCCGCCGCCACGGGATGCCGACGACCTCGCCCGCTGGGCGGCGGGCGGCGGCAGCGACGCGGCACGGCTGGCCGCCCGGCTGCTGTCGCCCGATCTGGCCGGCTGGGGCGCCTGCGGTGCACCACTGCTGATCGAGCGGTCGCCCCTCTGGTACGCGGCGGCGCTGAGCGGCGACCCGTCCTTCGCCGCCAATCCTCGATACAAGGATGCCCCGGCCCTGACCGGACCGCTGGAACGGCAGGTCGACCATCCGCTGGTCGTCTCGGTAACGGAACGCTTCGGCGACGGGCTCGCCCGGCCGTTCGCGGCGCGGCTCGCCGATCTGGCGGAGCTGCCGCGGCGGATGGAGGCGGCCATCGCGGATCTTCGCCCCGCCGATCCCGCCACTGCCGGATCGTCGGGTCCTGGCGAGGGCTGCGGCGTGGCGGAGACGGCGCGCGGGCGGTTGGCCCACTGGCTGCGGCTGGACGGCGACGGCCGGCTGGCCGAGGCCCGCATGGTGGCGCCGACCGACTGGAACTTCGCCGCCGACGGCCCGCTGGCGCGCGGCTTGGCGGGGGCCGAGGTGCGCGACCGCGACGACGCGGTGGACCGGGTGCATCTGCTGGTCGCGATGCTGGACCCCTGCGTCGCCTGCGGCATAGAAGTACACGAATGACGAGCGCTTGCCGAAGCCTGCGGCCAGGTCAATGATGGACAGGCATCTTGCTGATTGAAGTGTGGGAGAGCGCGTGATGTGCACGGTTTGCGGATGCGGCGAGGGCGAGACCCGGATAGACGGCAAGGCCGCCGATGCCGAGCATGAGCATATCGGCCCCGACGGCAAGGTCTATCGCCACCATCATGGCGAGGCGCACCACCATGCCCATCACCACCATGACGACACCCACGAACATGTCGCCCCCGACGGCACGGTGTTCCGCCACAGCCATAACGAGCACGGGCACCATCATCACGACCACCACCGTCCCGACCGTGCCGACGCCATCGACGGCGGCGCCGCGCTGAACCAGCCGCGGCTGGTCACCATCGAACGCGACATCCTGGCGAAGAACGACGGTCTGGCCGCCGTCAACCGCCGCCGCTTCGCCGAGCGCGGGGTGTTCGTGCTGAACCTGATGTCCAGCCCCGGATCGGGCAAGACCACCCTGCTGACCCGCAGCCTGACCGACCTGAAGGGCCGCTTCCCCGTCGCGGTGATCGAGGGCGACCAGCAGACCAGCTTCGACGCCGACCGCATCCGCGCCACCGGCACCCCGGCGGTGCAGGTCAACACCGGCAAGGGCTGCCATCTCGATGCCTCCATGGTGGCGCAGGCCGCCGACAAGCTGGCAACCGACGGCCAGTTCGCCGAGGACGGCGTGCTGTTCGTCGAGAATGTCGGCAATCTGGTCTGCCCCGCCGGCTTCGACCTGGGCGAGACCCACCGCGTCGTCGTGCTGTCGGTGACGGAAGGCGAGGACAAGCCTCTGAAATACCCGGACATGTTCGTCCGCGCCGACCTGCTGGTCGTCAACAAGATCGACCTGCTGCCGCACCTGACCTTCGACGTCGAGCGCATGATCGGCTACGCCCAGCGCCTGAACCCGTCGCTGGCGGTGATCCAGCTGTCGGCCACCACCGGCCAAGGGCTGGAGGAGTGGTACGACTGGATCGCCGACGGTCTGGCGGAGGCCCGCGCCTCCCACACCGCTTCCGCCGCCGTCTGACCGAAGGATCGCCGCCATGTGCCTCGCCGTCCCCGCCCTGGTCACCGCCCTGCTGCCCGACGACCGCGCCACCGTCAGCCTGGGCGGCGTCACCTCCACCTGCTCGCTTGAGCTGGTGGAGGACGTCGCCGTCGGCGATTACGTGATCGTCCATGTCGGCTACGCCCTGTCCCGCCTGGATGCCGAGGAGGCGGAGCGCACGCTGGCCCTGCTGGCCGAAGTCGCCGAAGCCGCGGCCTGACGCTGGTCTCCCGTGCTCCGACAGAAAACCGCGCCCGCAAACAAGCACGTCATCCCCGCGAAGGCGGGGATCCAGGAAACTTCGCGGACAAGCCGCTGAACCGGCTGGATTCCCGCCTTCGCGGGAATGACGGCGCACAAAAGGCAAGGGTTCCCGCATCGCTTCCGCGGGAACTTACCCTCCAACCGACCACCCGGACCCCACGCCCATGACCGACCGCCGCCTCTTCACCCGCAAGCTCGACATCGCCCGCGGGGCGGTGGACATGACCCACGGGTCGGGCGGCAAGGCGATGGCGCAGCTGGTGCGCGAGCTGTTCGCCGCCGCCTTTGCCAATCCGTATCTCGACCAGGGCAACGATCAGGCCGCCTTCGACGTGCCGGGCGGGCGCATGGTGATGACGACCGACGGCTTCGTCGTCTCGCCGCTGTTCTTCCCCGGCGGCGACATCGGCTCGCTGGCGGTCCACGGCACGGTGAACGACGTCGCCATGGCCGGTGCGGTGCCGCTGCACCTGACCGCCGGCTTCATCATCGAGGAAGGCTTCCCGCTCGCCGACCTGAAGCGGGTGGTCGACAGCATGGCCGCCGCGGCGCGCGAGGCCGGGGTCGCCATCGTGTCGGGCGACACCAAGGTGGTGGAGCGCGGCAAGGGCGACGGCATCTTCATCACCACCACCGGCATCGGCATGGTGCCGCCGGGCGTCGCCCCGTCGGGCGACCGGGCGCGGCCGGGCGACGCCATCCTGATCAGCGGCACCATGGGCGACCATGGCGTCGCCATCATGTCGACCCGCGACAATCTGGGCTTCGAGACGGCGATCCTGTCCGACAGCGCGGCGCTGAACGGGCTGGTCTCGGCGATGGTGGCGGCGGTGCCGGACGTGCATGTGCTGCGCGACCCCACCCGCGGCGGGCTGGCGACGACGCTGAACGAGATCGCCCACCAGTCCGGCGTCGGCATGCGCCTGCGCGAATCGGACATTCCGGTGCGGGCGCAGGTCGCGGCGGCCTGCGAATTGTTGGGACTCGACCCGCTTTACGCCGCCAACGAAGGTAAGCTGATCGCGATCTGCGCCGAGGAGGAGTGCGACCGTCTGCTCTCCGTCATGCGCGACCACCCGCTGGGACGGGACGCGGCCCGCATCGGATGCGTGGTGGAAGACCCCCACCGCTTCGTTCAGATGGAGACCCGGTTCGGTGGCCGCCGGATCGTGGATTGGCTGACCGGGGAACAGCTTCCCCGGATCTGCTGACCCGTACCGGCGGGCTAACTCACCCTTTCCAAACGTACCGTCCCTTTGGCGGGACCCCTTTCGCGCGCTGGCCGTTGCCTCTCTCGGATGGTCCTATGCTCTGACCCGAGACGATCAGCGACGAGAGAATATAATGGCGTTGTCCAACATCGCCCTTCTGGGCGCTCCCCGTCTGGACCCCGGCCGGATGGCCGGGACCCGGTCGGCGATGCAGGCGATGGACCGGCTTCCCGGTTGCCCACCCTTGCACAGGCACCGCGTGAAACGCGCGTTCGACATCGTCGGCTCGCTGGGTCTGCTTGCCGTTTTCGGGCCGTTGATGCTCGTGCTCGCCTGGATGGTGGCGCGCGACGGCGGCCCGGCGGTGTTCGGCCACCGGCGCATCGGCGCCGACGGGCGTCCCTTCACCTGCCTGAAATTCCGCTCCATGGTGGTCAACTCGGCCGAGGTGCTGGAACGGCTGCTCGCCACCGACGAGACGGCGCGCGCCGAATGGCTGGCGACGCGCAAGCTGCGCAACGATCCCCGCATCACCCCGGTCGGCCGTTTCCTGCGCAAATCGAGCCTGGACGAGCTGCCGCAGCTCATCAACGTCCTGCGCGGCGACATGAGCCTGGTCGGCCCCCGCCCGATCATCGACGACGAGGTGTCCTACTATCACGCCTGCTTCCCCTTCTACACCCGCTGCCGCCCCGGCCTGACCGGGCTGTGGCAGGTCAGCGGCCGCAGCGACGTCGATTACGTGCGCCGCGTCCAGCTCGACACCGCCTATGTCGTCGGCTGGAACTTCTGGGCCGACATCGGCATCATGCTGCGCACCGTGCGGGTCGTGGTGAAGGGCAGTGGCGCCTACTGACGCCCGCCCCCTCTGAAAGCGTTCATCCGTTCGAATAGGTCGCGCGCTCCCTCGGGGCGCGCGACATCGCCGTTTGCGCACCCTATCTCTGGAGTCCGCCCTCTTGCGCGGTTCGGCCGATCCACCCCGGGCATGACCCTCTTGCCGAAATCGGGATGGATTTTGAGAATGGGCGGACGACGTGCTAGGGTCGCGGCAACCGGCGAAACACTGGTATAAGTGAACGATGCGCGTAAGACCGCCGGCCGGATCGGCCAGTCAAGAGGGTCCAAGGATGGCGAAGCTGCTGGCTGCCTTGCTGCTGATGATGGTGGCGATCGGGCCCGCCTGCGCCGTGGCGCCCACCAGCCGTGCCGACACCGTGGCGGCCCTCGACCGCTACCGGACGGATTTCGCCAAGATCCGCGGCTATGGATCGCTGTCCACCGCCGACCGCAACTACGTCCTCTTCTCCGACGCCATGCGCCGCGTCCTGACGGAGCATGTGAAGGCCTATGATCCGCAGGTGCTGATCGACAAGGCCGAGGACGGGCTGAAGAAGAAGAAGGCGGAGAACCCGAAGGCCAGCGACCGCATGCTGACCGAAGCGGCGCTGGACAGCATGCTGGGCTCGCTCGATCCCTATTCCAGCTTCCTCGACGCCGAGCGCTACCGCTATCTGCGCGAACAGACGCAGGGCGAGTTCGGCGGGCTCGGCATCGAGGTGACGATGGACGAGGAAAGCGGCCTGATCAAGGTCGTCTCCCCCATCGACGGCTCGCCCGCCGCCCGCGCCGGCCTGCGCAGCGGCGACCTGATCGCCCGCATCGACGACATGGCGGTGAAGGGGCTGAACCTGCACGACGCCGTCGCCCGCATGCGCGGCCCCGTCGGCAGCTCCGTCGCCCTGTCGATCCGCCGCCCGCCCTCGACCGAGGCCAACACCCGCGTCTCGCTGACCCGCGCCATCGTGAAGATCCAGCCGGTGCGCTACCGGCTGGAGGGCAACGTCGCCTATGTCCGCATCGCCACCTTCAACCAGTCGACCTCCACGGCGCTGGACGCGGCGATCGAGACGATGCGCCGGCAGGCGAAGGGCCGGCTGACCGGCGCCGTCATCGACCTGCGCAACAACCCCGGCGGCCTGCTGGAGCAGGCGGTGCAGGTGGCCGACCGCTTCCTGGAGACGGTGGACATCGTCTCCGTCCGCGGCCGCGATCCGGAGGAATCCCGCAACTACCGCGGCACCCCCGGCGACCTGCTGGCCGGGCTGCCGGTGGTGGTGCTGATCAACAGCGGCTCGGCCTCGGCGTCGGAGATCGTGGCGGGCGCCCTGCAGGACCATCACCGGGCGCTGCTGTTCGGCTCCCGCTCCTACGGCAAGGGGTCGGTGCAGACGATTTCCTCGCTCAGCGTCGACACCGGCATCCGCCTGACCACCGCCCGCTACTATCGCCCGTCGGGGGCGCTGGTGGATTGCTTCGGCGTCTCGCCGAACCTGGAGGTCAAGCCGACCCACGGCAGCACCGAGGAAACCCACCCCGACCCCGCCACCTGCGACTCCAACGCCCCGGTCCCGCCGAAGCCGCAGGTGTGGCTGTCCCAGGACATGTGCCCCGACGTGATGGACAAGGCCCCCAAGCCCGACGACGACCGCCCGCTGGAATGCGCCGTCTCCGCCATCCGCAACCGCCTGACCGGAACCTTGGCCGGCGGGGAGTAAGCCGGAAAATCCCCTCTCCCCCCCGGGGAGAGGGTTAGGGTGAGGGGGAAGCGCGGCGGCCTTTTACCGAGAATCCGAACATGTGCATCCCCCTCACCCCGGCCCTCTCCCCGCTTTCGGCGGACCGAAGGTCCGCCTGTCGCGTCAGCGCAAACTTCGTTTGCGCGTGAGCGGGGGGGAGAGGGAGGCATCCATCACCCGCGTCTCCACCGTCCAGCCGGTGCCATGCGCCGCGATGGCGGCGATGGTGCCGGGCAGCACCCGGCGGTCGAACAGGCTCCAGTCGGCCGGCACGCCGACATCCCCGCTCAGACGCCCGTCGATCTCCAGCAGCGCCGGCGGCGCACCGGGCGTCACCTCCACCGCGAACTGGTCGAGCGGCATCGACAGCCCGACGCCGGCCGCCTTGATGAAGGCCTCCTTGCGGGTCCAGGCCAGCAGGAAGCCCTCGTCCCTCTGCTCCGGACCCAGCGTCTGCAAGGCGGCGCGCTCGGTCGCGTGAAAGAAGCGGTCGGCGATGCCGTCGGCGCTTTCGATCGGGCGCAACCGCTCGATGTCGACGCCGATCCGCCCCTCCGCCGCCACGGCGATGGCCAGCGCATCCTCGCTGTCGCTGAGGTTGAAGGCCGGGCCGCCGGCCAGCGCCGGCTTGCCGTGCGTGCCGTAATCGAAGACCAGCCCCGCCGGATCGCGGCCGGTGCAGCGCCCCAGCAGCAGCCGCAGCAGCCCGCGCCGCAGAATGAAGCGCTCGGTCAGCCGTTCCATCATGAAGCGGTCGGCGCGCTCCACCTCGTCGTCCGACAGCAGGGCTCGCATCGCCGCCTTCTGCTCCGACAAGCCTGCCAGATCGGCGAACCAGACGCGGACGACTCCGGGCGCCAGGACATAGTCGCCGGCGCCCCCCGTTGCGGTCCCGGCTGCGGGCATTGTGATGCTCCCGTCATGCATCGGACAGCGATCCTCCCTCTCAATTTAGCGTCATGGCTCCGGCAGGGGTTTCGGGTATCATGCGCGCCTCTCGCATCCGCCCCTGCATCCGGACCAGGATCCCATGGTTGACACCGCCCTGCTCGCCCCGCACCTGACCAACGTTCTTCGCGACGCCTTCATCCCGGAGCTGCCCAATCATTACCGCGGCAAGGTGCGTGAAAACTACGACCTTCCCGACGGGCGGCGGATCCTGATCACCACCGACCGTCTGTCGGCCTTCGACCGCATCCTGACCGCCATCCCCTTCAAGGGACAGGTGCTGACCCAGACCGCCCGCTTCTGGTTCGAGGCGACGAAGGACATCTGCGCCAACCACGTGCTGGAATACCCCGACCCCAACGTGGTGGTGGCGAAGCGGCTGACCATCATGCCGGTCGAGGTCGTGGTCCGCGATTACATGGCCGGCACCACCGGCACCTCGATCTGGTCGATGTACAAGCAGGGCCGGCGCGAGATGTACGGCCACATCTTCCCCGACGGGCTGCGCCAGAACCAGAGGCTGGAAACCCCTATCATCACGCCGACGACCAAGGCCTTCGACGCCGGCCATGACGAGGAGCTGACCGCCGCCGAGATCGTGGGCCGCAACCTGCTGACCCGCGCCCAGTGGGACGAGGTGTCGGACAAGGCGCTGGCGCTGTTCGCCCGCGGCCAGAAGATGGCGGCGGAGCGCGGCCTGATCCTGGTCGACACCAAGTACGAGTTCGGCTTCGACGAGGACGGCAACATCCTGCTGGCCGACGAGATCCACACCCCCGACAGCTCGCGCTACTGGTTCGCCGGCAGCTATCAGGAGCGGTTCGAGACCGGCGGGAAGCCGGAAAGCTTCGACAAGGACTTCGTCCGCAACTGGGTCGTCGCCCGCTGCGATCCCTACACCCAGGACATCCCGGAGATCCCCGGCGAGGTGGTTCTGGAAGCGGCCCGCGTCTACATCGAAGCTGGCGAGACCATCACCGGCCGTCCGTTCGAGGTGCCGGCCACCGCCGTGCCGATCCTCGACCGCATCCGCGCCAACTTGGCGCCCTACTTCACCAAGTAAGCGGGAGCGGGCTCCATGCGCGTCGCCGTCCTCGACGATTACCAGGGGGTCGCCCGCGACCTCGCCGACTGGTCGCAGTTGCCGCCGGGCAGCGACCTGACGGTCTTCGAGCAGCCGCTCGGCGATATGGACGCGGTGGCGGCGGCGCTGGAGCCCTTCGACGTGCTGGTCATCATGCGGGAACGCACGCCGTTCCCCGCCGCGCTGATCGACCGGCTGCCGAACCTGAAGCTGCTGGTCACCACCGGCGCCCGCAACAACGCCATCGACCTGAAGGCCTGCGCCGCCCGTGGCATCCCCGTCAGCGGCACCCGCATGGTCGGCGCGCCGACGGCGGAGCTGACCTGGGGCCTGATCCTGGCGCTGGCCAAGCGCATCCCGGCCGAAGAGCGCGCCCTGCGCGAAGGCCGCTGGCAGACCGGCCTGACCGGCGATCTCGGGGCCAAGCGGCTGGGGCTGGTCGGCGTCGGCAAGCTCGGCAGCAAGGTCGCCAAGGTGGGTCAGGCCTTCGGCATGGAGGTGGTGGCCTGGAGCCCCAACCTGACCGATGAGCGCGCCGCCGAGGCCGGCGTGACCCGCGTGGAAAAGCGCGACCTGTTCGCCACCGCCGACGTGGTCAGCGTCCATCTGGTGCTGAGCGAGCGCACCCGCGGCGTGGTGGGGGCGGCGGAGATCGGCGCGATGAAGCCGACCGCCTTCCTCGTCAACACCTCGCGCGCCGGGCTGGTGGACGAGGCGGCGCTGGTCCATGCGCTGCGCCACGGCCATATCGGCGGCGCCGGCATCGATGTCTTCCCCATCGAGCCTCTGCCGAAAGACAGCCTTTGGCTTGACCTTCCCAACACCGTGCTGACGCCCCATCTCGGCTACGTGACGCGGGAGAATTACGCGGTGTTCTACCGCGACGCCCTGGAGGACATCCTGGCCTGGACGGCCGGCTCACCGGTGCGGCTGCTCTCTCCCGCCTGAACGGGCAACAGGGATGGAGGGTGCGGGTGAGCCGGAACGAGGGTATCGCAGGCGGGAGTAGAAACGGGTTCTGGGCGAAGCTGAGCCGGCACCAGTTGGGCATGCTCGTCAGCCTCTCGGCCATCGCCGGCCTGCTGTTCGGGTTCGTCGAGCTGGCCGGCGAGGTGATGGAGGGCGAGACCACCGCCTTCGACAAGCACATCCTGCTGGCGCTCCGCGATCCGTTGAACCCAGACCTGCCCGGCGGCCCCTGGTGGCTGGCCCGGATGGCGCGCGACATCACCTCGCTCGGCAGCACCACCATTCTCGCCATCCTGACCGCCGCCACGCTGGGCTTCCTGCTGCTTCTGCACAAGCGGGCGGCGGCCCTGCTGGTGCTGGTGGCGGTCGGCGGCGGCGGGGCGCTCAGCACCGTGCTGAAGATGCTGTTCGACCGCGCCCGGCCCGATCTGGTGCCGCACGGCGATCAGGTGATCTCCGCCAGCTTCCCCAGCGGCCACGCCATGCAATCGGCCGTCGTCTACCTGACGCTGGGCGCCCTGCTGACCCAGTTCGTCGAGGGCCGGCGGACCAAGGCCTATCTGCTGAGCTGGGCGATGGTGCTGACCCTCATCATCGGGGCGAGCCGCGTCTATCTCGGCGTCCACTGGCCGACCGACGTTCTGGCGGGCTGGAGCGTCGGCGCCGCCTGGGCGGCGCTGTGCTGGATGGTCGCCGAATGGCTGCAGCGCCGCGGCGCGGTGGAGCAGGACCGGCCGGAGGTCACCGCAGGGCGCTGATCCGGGTGCGTCGCACAAAAGGTTAACAAGCGGCTTGAATACGGACGCTTGCCCGCCGATAGTGTCGACCCTACCCCTTTCGGATCAGGCCGCACCATGCCTCAGGGCACCCTCGACCGCGAAACCCTTGAAGCCGTCGGCGTCCTCGCCCGCGCGGTGGAGCGCGAGCGGGTGCCCGGCGTCCTGGAATGCCGCCTGCTGGCGAACGCGCTGAAACGCACCCTGGACAGCGGCCGGGAACGCGAGCTGACCGAGGCGTCGCGCGTGTTCCGCACGCTGGATGTGGACCTGCGCGAACGCATCGTCGCCCGCGCGCGGGTGGAAGCGCAGCAGACCCGTGCCCAGGCGAAGGCCGCCGCGACGCAGGACAGCGCCATCGACCGGGAGGAGGTCACGCAGGAGATTCCGGCGCTGCCCGCCTGGCGTGTCTCCGAACCGAAGGGCCGTGAACAGAAAGGCCGGGCCGGCACCAATTTCCTGGCCGCCCTGAATGGCCTGCGCCCGGCGGCCACCACCGGCTCCAATGCCGGCTCCAGCAGGGGCGCGGCCCGTGACCGCCTGCGCGCCGCCGTCGATTCCCAGCGCCGCGTCGGCCAGCGGGCGGAACCGACGCTGGACTGAGGGGCGCCGCAGAGTCAGCGGATGAAGAACTGGACCGGGACCACCAGTTCGATGCGGTCCTTCGCCATCTCCTCCGGCGGGGCCGGCAGGGGGGAGGCGCGGCGGACCATCTCCACCGTCTCCTCGTCCAGCGACGGCACGCCGGAACTGCGGTCGAGCCGGACCGACAGCACATTCCCGTCGCGGTCGATGGTGAAGCGGACCTGGGCGACCCCTTCCTGCCGGCGGGCCTGGGCGGCGCGCGGATAGCGCTTGTGCCGTTCCAGATGGCTCAGCAGCCGTCCCTGCCAGCTCGGCACCGCCCGGCTGGGCGCGGCCGACGGGGCCGGTGCCGCCGGTGCGGGAGCCGGAGCAGGCGCCGGCGGAGCGGCCACAGGGGCCGGCTGCACCGGCTGGGCCACCGGCCGGGGCGGCTTCGGCTTCTCCAGTTTGGGCTTTTCCGGTTTGGGTTTCGGCTTCGGCGGTTCAGGCGGCGGCTTTGGCAACACCACTTCCGGCTCGACCACGGGGGGCGGTTCCGGTGGCGGCGGTTCCTCGACCACCGGTTCGGGCTCCGGCGGCGGTTCGGGTTCGATCACCGGCTCCGGCATCGGTTCCGGCAGGGGAATGTCGATGGCCGGCGTCGGCTCCGGCGGCGCCACCGGCAGCGGCGCCAGTTCCAGCAGCACGGCCGGCGGATCGGCTTCCGACGGCGTGATCGGCACATGCCAGGCGACCATCGCCACGCCGGCCGCAGCATGGACGCCCAAGGCCAGCATCAGGCTGCCGCCCCAGCGGAAAGCCCCGCGCGCCGGACGCTCCGCCCCGTCGGCGGACCATCCCCCCACTGCTTCCTGGTCGAAGGCCGCACTCATGGCGCCGGCGCCGCTTCCAGCCCGACGAGGCCGATCTTCAGGTAACCGGCGGCGCGCAGGCTGTTCATCACCTCGGTCAGGGCGCCGTAATCGACGGTCTTGTCGGCGCGCAGGAAGACGCGCTGGGTCTTGTCGCCATGGGTGGCGGCGTCCAGCGCCGCGCCCAGGGCCTCTCTGGTCGTCGTGGTCTCGCCCAGCGACAGCGTCTTGTCGGCCTGGATGGTCAGGAACAGCGGCTTGTCCGGCCGCGGCGTCGGCGTGGCGGTGGAGGCCGGCAGGTCGACCGGCACATCCACCGTCGCCAGCGGGGCCGCGACCATGAAGATGATCAGCAGGACGAGGACGACGTCGATGAAGGGCGTGACGTTGATCTCATGGGTTTCGGTCAGATCGTCGTCGCTGCCGCTGGAGCCGAGGCGCGCACCCATCGCCGTCACTCCGCCGCGCGGGAATTGCTGTGGGGACGCGGCAGCGCATGGCGGTCGATGTCGCGGCTCAGCAGGCGCAGCACCGCCGCCGACGCGTCGGTCAGCTGCGCCTTGTGGCCGCCGATGGCGCGGCTGCAGGCGTTGTAGACCACCACCGCCGGGATGGCGGCGACGAGGCCGATGGCGGTGGCCAGCAGCGCCTCGGCAATGCCCGGCGCCACCACGGCGAGGTTGGTGGTCTGCGCCTTCGAGATGCCGATGAAGCTGGTCATGATGCCCCACACCGTGCCGAACAGGCCGATGAAGGGGCCGGTCGAGCCGATGGTGGCGAGGATGCCGGTGCCGCGCGCCATGCGCCGGCCGGCCGCCGACTCGATCCGCTCCAGCCGCGAGGCGGCGCGGTCCATCAGCCCGTCGCGCGACGGCGCATCGGCCGACAGGTGGGTCTCGGCGACCACGGCGCGGACCAGCGCCGCGGCGGTGCCCTGGCTGAAGCCGACCCGCTCCGCCGCCTGCGACAGCGAGCGTGACTCCTCCAGCATCGCCAATGCCGAGCGCGCCTTGCGCCTGGCCGACGACAGCTCCACCGTCTTGGCGATGGCGATGGTCCAGGTGACGAGCGAGGCGAGCGCCAGCCCCACCATCACCGCCTGCACCACCGGGCTGGCGGTGACGAACATGCCCCAGGGCGACAGGTCGTGCGGCAGCGAGGCGAGAGCCGCGGCAGCCGCGTCCGGAACGGCGGCCTCCTGTGCATGGGCGATGGTGCCGGCCATCAAAGTCCCGGCACCGGCAAGTGCGGCGGCCAGCGCAGGACGGTGGCGAAACGATGTCGGCATGGCGGTCCAACTCCCCCTCGGCGCGTGTCCGGCACGCGCGCTGCAAAAATCAAAAACCAAAAATCCCGACGGCACTCCGGCGCTATGCTCCGGAGCGGATACCCCGACGCGGTTATAATGCGAATGAGTCTCACTCGCACTGAAAATCGACCGCTGCCGCCGGGGAAACTTGCATTTTTGTGGGAATTCGCCGCCCTAAGTCCGTGGTTTCGCTGGCCCTGCGAACAGTCTCGGGCGCCGCAACCGCCATCGCGGCCAAGTGCGAATAAGTCTCACTACCATCATTTGGCCCCGCTGTCGTCGGGAATCTCGACGCCCTGCAACCTTCCGTCGCTCCCGCCGGTTGAACGGGCCGTCGAGACAGCGCCAAGGAGAGAGCCGATGACCCAGGTTTCGGTTGTGGAGGAAAAGGGCAGTTTCCGGCTGGTGGCCTGCGACGGCCGCTTCGCCGTGGTGGAGGCGCGGGCGGGACAGGTGTTCGGCCTGCCGGATGACGCGGAGGGTGGCCGCGACGGCGCCCCGGACAGTCCCAACGGCATCGCGTCCGTCGCCCGCTGGACCGGCGAGGACGAGGCCCGCGCCCTGATGCGCGACCTGTCGGAGCGTGGCGACCAGTTGGCCCGCCGCATCTGGTGATCCGTCGGAACTCCGGCCGCGTATCGCCGTGGGTATAGTGTGCGGAGCGCGTCATGGATGGGATTGGCGGTGAGGCGGAGAGCGGGTCGAACGGCAAGCCGCCCGGCATCACCTGGATCACCGGCGCCAGCAGCGGCATCGGCCGGGCGCTGGCGATCCATCTCGCCGACGGCGGGGCGCGGGTGGCGCTCTCCGCCCGCTCGGTCGAGGATCTGACGTCAACAGTGCAGCACAGCCCGGATCGCATGCGCCTGTTCGCGCTGGACGTCACCGACCGCGTCGCCACCACCGCCACCGTCGCCGCCATCGAACGCTGGTTCGGTCCCATCGACCGGGCGGTGCTGAACGCCGGCACCCACATCCCGATGTCGCTGGAGGATTTCTCCGCCGACACCGCCCGCCGGCTGATGGAGGTCAACTATATGGGCGTGGTCCATGGGCTGGAGGCTCTGCTGCCGCGGATGCGGGCGCGCGGGCGCGGACAGGTGGCGGTGGTCGCCTCCGTCGCCGGGTACCGCGGCCTGCCGACGGCGGCGGCCTATGGCCCTACCAAGGCGGCGCTGATCAACCTGTGCGAATCGCTGAAGCCCGACTGCGACCGCGCCGGGATCAGGCTGCAGCTGGTCTGCCCCGGCTTCATCGACACGCCGCTGACCGCCCGCAACCCCTTCCCCATGCCGGACCTGATGCCGGTGGAGGACGCCGCCCGCCAGCTGGCCGACGAGATGGAGGGCGACGGCTTCGAAATCACCTTCCCCAAGCGCTTCACCCGCAAGCTGAAGCTGGCGCGCTGCCTGCCCTATCGGCTTTACTTCCCGCTGGTGCGCAAGGCGACCGGAACATGACGGATGATCCCCGACGGCACGGGCTGGACGCCTGGGTCGATTTCTTCGAGACGCTCAGCGTCGAAGCGCTCGACCGGCTGCCGGCGCTGACCGTGCCGGAGGTGCGCTTTCGCGACCCCTTCAACGACGCCCATGGTCGGGACGCGGTGCGGGCGGCGCTGCTCCACACGCTGAATGGCTGCCGCGATCTGCGCTTCACCGTCACCCATCGGCTGTTCGCACCCGATCTGGCGATCCTGCGCTGGCGGTTCCAGGCGACGGTGACCGGCATCGGCCGGATGGATGTGATCGGCACCAGCGAGGTGCGGCAAGCCCCCGACGGCCGGGTCGCCGAACACATCGACCATTGGGATTCCGGCGAGCATGTCTATCTGCGCCTGCCGCTGCTGGGCGCCCCGCTCCGCCTCATTCGGCGGCGGCTGGGCGCTGCTCCGCCGGATTGACGGCGCCGGGCTGGACCAGCCGGCCTTCGGGCAGGAAGAACAGGCTGACCGTGCCGATCCACAGGCCCCAGCGATAGACGTTGGCGCGGTTGATCAGCGCATCGCCCGGCTGCAGCCACATCCAGTCGTCGAACCGCACGCGCCAGCGGTCGCCGCCGACCTTCAGCGCCATCTCATAGGTCCAGTTCAGCGCGTTGCCGGCCGACCGCCCCACCGCCGTGCCGATCACGTCGTCGGCCCGCCCCTCATAGGATCCCTCGGCAGTTCTGACGATGCGCCAGACCCGGCGGTCGGTCTCGTCGTCGGCATAGACGAAGCGTTCGTCCAGCACCAGCTCCCGCCCGTCCCACTGCCCGTCGATGGCGACGGTGAAGCTGCGGCGCAACGTGCCGAACCGGTCCTCGAACACGCCCCAGGCATGGGTGCGCCCGGCAAAATAGCGCTCGATCCGCAATTCGGGCGTGTTGCCGGCGAAATCCCCGATCTTCATCGCGAGTGGCCCTCCGCTTACGGCTTGCGAAAGCGCCAGAGCCCGACATCGATGGTCCCGGCGCGGAACCCGGCCTCGCAATAGGCGAGGTAATAGTCCCACAGCCGGCGGAACCGGTCGTCGAAGCCCATCACCGCCACCTGCGGCCCAGCCTCCAGGAAGCGCCGCCGCCACTCCGCGCAGGTCCGGGCATAGGAGTCGCCGAACGTCTCCACATGCTCCACCACCAGCCCGGCCCGCTCCGCCTCGGCATGCAGGGCCGACGGGCAGGGCAGCATGCCGCCAGGGAAGATGTGGCGCTGGATGAAGTCGCAGCCGCGGCGGTAGCGCGGGAAGCGGGCGTCGTCGATGGTGATCGCCTGCACCACCGCCGCCCCGCCGGGAACCAAGCGGTCGCGCAGGGCGGCGAAATAGCGCGGCCAATGCTCCTCCCCCACCGCCTCGATCATCTCGATGGAGACGATGCGGTCGAAGCTTCCGCCGGCGTCGCGATAGTCCATCAGCCGCAGATCGACTTGGCCCGCCAGCCCGGCCCGCTCCAGCCGCGCACGGGCGAAGGCCAGCTGCTCCGCCGACAGGGTCAGCCCGACCACCGAGGCGCCGCGGCGGCCGGCCAGATGTTCGGCCATCCCGCCCCAGCCGCAGCCGATCTCCAGCACCCGGTCGCCGGGCCGGAGTTGCAGCAGCTCGGCGACGCGGGCGATCTTGACCTCCTGCGCGTCCTCCAGGCTCTGGACCTCCCGCTCGTACAGGGCGGAGGAATAGGTCATGCCGGGATCGAGCCACAGCCGGTAGAAGTCGTTGCCCAGGTCATAGTGGAAGGCGATGTTGCGGCGGCTGCCGCGGCGGGAGTTGGCGCGGCTGCGGTGGAACAGGCGGTTGGCCGCCGCCGCCGCGACCGTGCCCCTGAAACCTCCTTTTTTGGCCCCGCCACCGATCGCAGCCTCGTTGCGGATCGCCAGTTCGATCAGCGCCGGCAAATCGCCGCTGCGCCACAGCCCGTCGCCATAGGCCTCGGCCATACCGACCGCGCCGCCCAGCATCAGCCGCCGCGCCGCGGCATCGTCGAGCAGCGTCAGGTCGGCCCGCGGCCCCTCGGCCGGATCGCCGACGCACATCGTCCGCCCGTCGGGCAGGCGCAAGCTCAGCTCGCCCCGGCGGATGCCGCCGGCCATCCTCACCAGGGCGCCGGTCCACAGGTCGCGTCCGGTCACCAGCCGCAGCCACCGGGGTTGACGTCGAGGCGCGGTCGCAGCGATGTCGGTAGCGATGTCGGTCATGAATGGCCTTCTCGGAAACGGTCAGCAACGACGATATCTTTCACGACGGTCACCGGCTGCGCCGGGGCCGGCGGGCGTGGGCGGATCGCCAGCCCCTTGCGCCACAGGTGCAGCGCCTCCCAATGGATGCCGGCGACCACCTTGGCGGTCATCAGCGGGTGGCGGGCCCAGGCGCGCAGGATGGCGCCGTCGGTCAGCTCCACCCGCCTCAATGTCAGCGACGCGTGCAGCACCGGCCCCCCGGCGTCGGTCTGGCGGATGGACACCGCCATCGACTCCCCCGCATCGCCCATGGGCG
This sequence comes from Azospirillum sp. TSH20, assembly GCF_003115935.1. Taxonomy (NCBI): domain Bacteria; kingdom Pseudomonadati; phylum Pseudomonadota; class Alphaproteobacteria; order Rhodospirillales; family Azospirillaceae; genus Azospirillum; species Azospirillum sp. TSH20. The sequence goes on along the minus strand of NZ_LGQU01000076.1, from coordinate 39,017 downwards.
GGCGGATGCGGAAGTGATAGGCGGTCTCCATGTCCATGAAGGGCGAGACGTAGAAGCGCTTGTCGCAACTCTGGCGCACCAGCCCGTCCGGTCCGGGCGCCGCCGGGATCAGATAGGCGTGGCGCTGACCGAAGGTGTTGGACACCTCATGGATGATGGCGGCGAGCGTCCCGTCCCGGCGGTGGCAGAACCAGACGCAGAGCGGATTGAAGACGAAGCCCAGCACCCGCGGGAAACACAGCAGGCGGATCGGCCCGCCCCCTTCGATCCCGGCGGCGGCAAGCTGGTCTTCGGCCCAAGCCTTGAGCCCCCAACTCTCCCTCTCCCCCCCGGGGAGAGGGTCGGGGTGAGGGGGATGCATGGGGAGGATTCCGTGGAAGCGGGGAGTGCGCGACTCTTGAAGATCCTCGCTATGCGTCCCCCTCACCCTAACCCTCTCCCCGGGGGGGAGAGGGGATCCATTCTCGGTGGGGAGAGGCTCCACACCACCCAACGGCCCGAAATCGCGGTCTCGGAACCCGATCAGCCCGAAGCGGTTGTGGGCGAACAGCCGCAGTTCGCGGTCCAGCCGGGGAAGCTCGTCCAGATCGGCCAGCAGGCTGAACACCCGGTAGGACAGGCGGTGCCGCACCGGCTTCACCCGGTGGTGCATCACCGTGCCGACATAGAGGCCGGAGGCGAAGCGGGGCGCCTCCATCACGCGGTCTCCAGCTCTGCGCCACGGATTGCCGGCACCGGTCCCACATGGATGCGGCCCGACGGGTTCGGCACCGTCCAGGGCCGGCGCACGCCGCCCAGCGCCTCCGCCACCGCCAGCCCGGCCTGCGCCCCGTCCTCGTGGAAGCCGGCGCCGAAATAGGACCCGGCGAACCAGGTCCGCCGCCGGCCCTGCAGGCTCCACAGCTGCCGTTGCGCCGCCAGCGCCTCCATCCCGAAGATCGGGTGGTCGTAGAGCACGCTGCGCAGGATGCTGCCCTCGCGCGGCGGGCGGATGGGGTTCAGCGTGACGAACAGGTCGCGCTCGCGCGGCAGAAAGCCCTGCAGCCGGTTCATCCAATAGGTGACGCACAGGGCGTCCTGACCTCCATCTTGGCCGCCGTCTCCCCGCTCGGCCAGATAATTCCAGCTCGACCACACCGCGCGGCGCTTAGGCATCAGGGCGGGGTCGCTGTGCAGGATGGCGAGGTTGCGCTCATAGCCGAAGGCGCCCAGCAGCCGGCGCTCCTCACCGCCGGCATCCTCCAGCAGGGCCAGCGCCTGATCGGCATGGGTGGCGATCACGACATGGTCGTGGGCGCGCACCTCGCCGCGCCGGTCGCGCAGCAGGACGCGGCCCTCCTCGCGGACGATGCCCTCCACCGCGCAGTTCAGACGCAGGGCGTCGGGCATGTCGGCCAGGATGCGGCCGACATAGCTGCGGCTGCCGCCCTCCACCGTGCGCCAGACCGGCCGGCCCTTGAGCTTCAGCAGGCCATGGTTGTCGCAGAAGCGGATGAAGGCGGCGGCGGGATGGCCGCGCATCGACTCCGCCGGGCTGGACCAGATGGCGGCGGCCATCGGCAGCAGATGGTCGCGGATGAAGGCGTCGGAATAACCGCCGCGGTCCAGCACGTCGCCCAACGTCAGCGTCTCCGCAGCCGGGCCTTGCTGCAACTCTGCCAGAAGGCCCGGCGCTTCGCGGTAGAAGCGCAGAATGTCGGCGATCATCCGCCAGAAGCGTGGGCGCAGCAGGTTGCGTTTCTGCGCGAACAGGGCGGCGGGCGTGCCGGCATACTCCACCCGCCCGCCGTCCAGCGAGGCGGAAAAGCTCATGTCCGTCGCCCGCGTCGGCACGCCCAGATGGTCGAACAGGGCGACCAGATTGGGATAGCAGGGCTCGTTGTAGACGATGAAGCCGGTATCGACCGGGCCGGCGCCGTCAGCCTCCACCGTGTTGGCATGGCCGCCCGGCCGGTCCTCCTTCTCATAGAGGGTGACGCGGTGCGCCTTCGACAGCAGCCAGGCCGCCGACAGCCCGGCGATGCCGGAGCCGACCACCGCGATGTCGAGCGGAGCCGGCGAGGTGTGGTCGGGCGGAGAAAGCGGCATGGGGGCGGTCCTTGGGGATCTTGTCGGGGCCGGATCTTGTCGGGGGGCTGGCGGTGCGTCGACCCGGAGCCTAACCCGAAATGGGTAGGTCCGGCTTGTGATCGGGATACGGTCACAAATCGTCATTGGATCATCGCCACGCCCACGCTTTACCGCCAGCCCCGAAAAGACGGGATCGGCGGTGATCCGAAGCACAGGCTGCGGCGTATCCTGGCCATGATCGCCCAATTGGCCTCCCTTCTGACGCATGCCGCCGGAGCCGACCGGACGCCGGATCCCAAAAGGATCGGACAGGGCGCCCGCGTGTCGGCCAAACCGGCGGTGGCCGATCCGGCCGCCGCAAGGCTGGCGGCGGACCAGTCGGCCGATCTGGTCGCGGTGGCGGCGGGCGACCGGGCGGCCTTCGCCCGGCTGTTCGCCCACTTCGCCCCGCGGGTGAAGGCCTACATGCTGAAGCTGGGGATGCCGGCGCAGCGGGCGGAGGATCTGGCGCAGGACACCATGCTGTCGGTGTGGCGCAAGGCCTCGCTCTACGACCCGGCGAAGGCGGAGGCGGCGACCTGGGTCTTCACCATCGCCCGCAACCTGCGCATCGACATGCTGCGCCGCGAACGCCATCCGGAGGTGTCGGACGACGAGCTGCTGGAGCATGAGGACGACCGCCCCCGCGCCGACGAGGTGCTGGACGGCGACCGCCGCGCCCGCCGCCTGCGCGGCGCGCTGGCCTCGCTGACGCCGGAACAGGCGGAGGTGGTGCAGCTGTCCTTCTTCGCCGACCTCGCCCACCCGGCCATCGCCGAACGGCTGGACGTTCCCTTGGGCACCGTGAAATCGCGCCTGCGTCTGGCCATGGCCAAGATCCGCAAGGCGCTGGGAGACGACGACCGATGACCGCCCGACAACCCGCCGCCCGCCAGCTTTTCCTGCCGAATCACCACCCCAGCGACGCCCTGCTGGTGGCCTATGGCGCGGGCAGCCTGGGAGAAGGGCTGTCGCTGGCCGTCGCCGTCCACCTCGCCCATTGCCCGGACTGCCGCGCCACCCTGGCGGAGGTGGAGGCGCTGGGCGGCGCCCTGCTGGAGGATCTGCCGCCGGCCCCGCTGGAAAGCCTGTCCCTGGCCGCCACCCTCGACCGCCTGGAGCGGGAGGAGGCGCCGGGCAACCCCTGCAAGGCCATGCGGATACGGCCGCGATGCAGCCGCCCCGCCGGCCCGGCCGCCGCGTCCCTTCCGGGTCCGCTGCGCTCCTATGTGCCCTCCCTGGAGACACTGTCCTGGCAACGGCTGGCTCCCGGCGTGCGGCGGGTGGAGTTGCTGCCGCGCACGTCGTCGGGCGGCGCGGCCCAGCTTCTGCGCATCGCCCCCGGCACCGCCCTGCCCCATCACGGCCATGGCGGGCTGGAGCTGACCGTGGTGCTGAGCGGCCATTTCGCCGACGAACTCGGCCGCTACGGCCCCGGCGATCTGGCGGAGGTCGATGGCGACACCAACCACCAGCCCATCGCCGACAGCCACCGCGACTGCATCTGCCTGATCGCGACGGACGCGCCGCTGCGCTTCACCGGCCTGATGGGCCGGCTGATGCAGCCCTTCATCGGGCTATAGGGTGGGGGCTATAGGGTGGGGGCTATAGGCTGCGGGCTGCCTACAGCAGATCCTTGAACAGCAGCTGCGCCGGCGGTTCCTTGTCCTTGCCCCGCTTGCGCGCCTTCCCCTTCGCCTTTTCCTTCGCCACGTCGGGTGGCAGTTCGGCTGCCGGTTCGGCCGGCGCTTGGGCTGCTGCTTCGGGCTGCTCCACCGGCAATTCCGGTGCGGCCATCGGCGGTTCCGGCGCCGCCTGCGCGGCCGGTTCCTGAGCGACGGGTTCCGCCACGACCGGTTCCGGCGCCGTCACCGATTCGGCCACCACCTCGGCCACCGGCTCCACCGGCTGTGCGGCTTCGGGCGCCGCCTCCACCTTTTCCTTCTTCTTCCGGGCCGGCCGGCGCGGCGCGACGCCGACGCCTTCCTTGGCGCGCTGCTTGGCCTTGTCGCGGGCCTGCGCCTCCGGAGCCTCGGGGTTGTCGGTCAGCCATTTGCGGCGCTTGATGACCTCGTTCACCCGGCCCTGGTTCACGCCCAGCTGGAAGGCGATCTCCTGCTGGGTCATGTTTGTGGTCTCGTGCAGGTGCAGGATCTCGGCGGCCAGCTCCGGCGTCATCTTGCGCCCGGTCAGGCGCCGGGCCGGACGGACGGAGCGCTGGGAGCGGTCGCGCGCCCTCAGGGACTCAAGGATCTCCAGCGCGGCCGTGTTGCCCGCCGCCTTCAGCGCGTCCTCGAATTCCTTCAGCGTCGCCATAAGTCCCCCTCCTGCTGTCGTCGGCCCGTCCCCTGCCGGTCCCCGCAGCAACCGGCAGGATCACAGATAGTTCGCCGTCTGGCGATGGAAAAGCCACCATGGATGTCGGGGCAAGCATGGCGGTCAGGCCGGAAAGCGCAACTCGATCCGCGTGCCGCTGCCGCCGGTCGCGCCATAGCTCAACTCGCCGGACAGCTGGGCGGCGAGGCTTTGGATGATCTTCCAGCCCAGGCTGGGCAGGCGCTGCACGTCGAAGCCGTCCGGCAGGCCGATGCCGTCGTCCATCACCAGCAGATGCAGTTGGTCCGGCTGGCCCGGCACCGCGCGCAGGTCGATGGTCACGGTGCCGCCATCCTCGGCGAAGGCGTGTTTCAGGCTGTTGGTCAGCGCCTCCACGATCAGCATGGCCAGCGCCAGCAGCCGTTCAGGCGACTTGGGCGCGGCCTGCACCGTCACGCGGCAGTCGATGCCGGGGACGCCGGCCGCCTTCAGCATGTCGCGGCACAGCCCCTCGACCTGGCTGCCGAAATCGTCGCCGGAGCGCGGGTCGTGCAGGCGCCGGTGCACCTGCGCCATGGTGTGCAGCCGCCGCCCCGCCTCCTCCAGCGCCGCCAGCGCCCCTTCCGGCGTATGGCCGACGGTCCGCCGCTGCAAATCCAACAGGGCGGAGACGAACTGCATGTTGTTGGCGACGCGGTGCTGCAGCTCGTGGAACATGGTGGTCTGCGCCTCCAGCAGGGAGGCGGTGCGGCCGCGCTCCTCCTGCAGGCGGGCCAGCGTCATCTGCATGCCGTGGATCAGCGCGATGTCCACCGCAACCACCACCGCATAGAAGGCCAGCGCCAGCCCGACCGATCCATCCAGCCCGAAACTGTCGAAGGGCGGGATGAAGAAATACCAGGCGGCCAGCCCCGACAGCACCGCCGTCACCACCCCCGGCCCCAGCCCGGCCATGAAGGTGGTCAGGATCACCGCCGGGAAGAAGGTGAGATAGGGAAAGCCGGACGGCAGGGTGTTGTCGACCAGCTGGCGCAGCAGCAGGGCGGTGGCGAAGGTCAGCAAGGCCATGCCATAGCGGGCCACCGGGCCGCGCGACAGCAGCGAGAAGCGCGCGAACAATTGCCAGACCGGCCGATCGGACCCCATCGACGTCACTTCCCCCAATTCCCTGCACTGCCATATCACCGGCACTCATCGCTTGTAGGGCCGGCGGGCAACCTGCGCACGTGAAATATCGGGCCGAAGGCGTGACCATCTAAGGGCGAGGCCCGGCCGCGGGGTTCGCAGGTCAGTCGGCCGATTTGTCCAAAGCTGTTCACAATTCCGCCACATCCGTTCATGCCGGGCGGGCACTTTGTTCAATCCACGGAGCGATTGTGACCTTGCGCGGCGGCCGGGACCTCCCCTGCCCCGGCGCCCTCGAAACGAATAAGGCTGAAGGAGCCCCGCCCCGTGAAGACCCGTCTGAGCGCGCTCGCCATCGCGGCCACCCTGTCCGTCTCCGCCCTTGCCCTCTCCGGTACGGCCCAGGCCGGCGCCACCTTCGACGGCGTGAAGCAGAAGGGCTATGTCCAGTGCGGCGTCAACCTGGGCCTGTACGGCTTCTCCTCACCCGACGACAAGGGCAAGTGGTCGGGCCTTGACGTCGACATGTGCCGCGCCGTCGCCGCCGCGATGTTCGGCGATGCCGAAAAGGTGAAGTACACCCCGCTGTCGGCGCAGCAGCGCCTGCCGGCGCTGCAGTCGGGCGAGATCGACATCCTCGCCCGCAACACCACCCGCACCCTGACCCGCGACACCGCCAACGGCCTCAACTTCGGCCCGACCAACTATTTCGACGGCCAGGGCTTCATGGTGTCGGCCAAGCTGGGCCTGAAGAGCGCCAAGCAGCTGAACGGCGCCACCGTCTGCGTCCTGCCCGGCACCACCACCGAACAGAACGTGTCGGATTACTTCCGCGCCAACAAGATGACCTTCAAGCCGGTCGTCATCGAGAAGAACGAGGAGCTGAACAAGGCCTTCTTCGCCGGCCGTTGCGACGCCCTGACCTCCGACGCCTCGCAGCTGGCCGCCATCCGCGCCGCCGAAGTGCAGAACCCCAACGACTACGTCATCCTGCCCGAGCTGATCTCGAAGGAGCCGCTGTCCCCGGCCGTCCGCCAGGGCGACGAGGAGTGGATGAACCTGGTCATCTGGTCCTTCTACGCCATGGTCCAGGCCGAGGAGAAGGGCCTGACGTCGGAGACCGTCGACGCCGCCATGACCTCCCCCGATCCGGACGTGAAGCGCCTGCTGGGCGTCACCGCCGGCAACGGCAAGGCGCTGGGCGTCGAGGAGAACTGGGCCTTCAACATCATCAAGCAGGTCGGCAACTACGCCCAGAGCTTCGAGCGCAACGTCGGCGCCGGCTCCAAGCTGAAGATGCCGCGCGGCCAGAACGCCCTCTACACCGAAGGCGGCCTGATGTACGCCCCGCCGATGAAGTAAGGCCGCGTATTGCCCCCACCCTATCCCTCCCCTGCGAAGCGGGGGAGGGTCGGGGTGGGGGCAAGTGTCCGCCTGCCTCACTCCCCCGCACGGAGCAACACCATGACAAACCCGGTCCAGGCGCTGAATTCCGCGCGCGTGCGGGGGTGGCTGTATCAGGCATTGTTCCTGGCCTGCGCCCTCGCCGTCGCCTGGTATCTCGTTTCCAACACGCTGACCAACCTCGCCACCCGCGGCGTCGCCACCGGCTTCGGCTTCCTGCACCGCGAGGCCGGCTTCGAGATCGGCGAGAGCCTGCTGTCCTATTCCGCGTCCGACACCTATCTGAAGGCGCTGGTCGTCGGCCTGCTGAACACGCTGGCGGTGTCGGCCGCGGGCGTGGTGCTGGCGACCGTGCTGGGCGTGCTGATCGGCATCGCGCGGCTGTCCTCCAACTGGATGGTGAACCGCTTCGCCACCCTGTATGTCGAGACGATCCGCAATGTGCCGCTGCTGCTGCAGCTGGTGGTCTGGTACACCATCATGAACCGGCTCCCCAGCCCGCGCGAGGCGCTGGAGGTGGTGCCGGGCATCTTCCTGAGCAACCGCGGCATGAAGTTCCCGGTGCTGGTGGAGCATGCCGGCCATGGCTGGGCCCTGCTGGCGCTGATCGCGGGCATCGCCGCCGCCGTCGCCATCGTCCGCTACGGCCGCCGCCACCGCGAGACCACCGGCAAGCCCTTCCCCACCCTGCCGGCCGCCATCGCCGCGGTGCTGCTGCCGCCGGCGCTGGTGTTCCTCGCCACCGGCGCGCCGCTGGCCTTCGACGTGCCGGTGCTCTCCGGCTTCAACTTCGAGGGCGGCGGGTCGGTCACCCCGGAATTCACCGCGCTGCTGATCGGGCTGTCGGTCTACACCGCCGGCTTCATCGCCGAGATCGTGCGCTCCGGCATCCTCGCCGTGCCCCATGGCCAGACCGAGGCCGGCTTGGCGCTGGGCCTGTCGCCGGGCAAGATCCTGCGCCTCGTCATCCTGCCGCAGGCGCTGCGCGTCATCGTGCCGCCGCTGACCAGCCAGTATCTGAACCTGACCAAGAACAGCTCGCTGGCCGTCGCCATCGGCTATCCGGATCTGGTCAGCGTTTCCAACACCTCGGCCAACCAGACCGGACAGGTGGTGGAGGCGGTGGCGATGATGATGCTCGTCTATCTCATCATCAGCCTTGCGATCTCCGGCTTCATGAACTGGTACAACCGCCGCGTGGCCCTAGTGACGCGATGAGGGACCCGATGAGCAATCACTCCCCGGCCGATCAGGCCCCCATTCCCACCGGTCCCGTCGCCCCCGCCCGCTGGGCCGCCTCCTACGAGGAGGAGCCGACCCAGGCCTCCGCCCCGCCGCAGGCCAACGGCATGACGGCGCTGAAGCCCTTCGGCTGGGCCAAGGACAATCTGTTCAACACGCCGCTGAACACCGTCCTGACCCTCGCCTGCCTCGGCCTGCTGTGGCTGGTGGTGCCGCCGATGGCGAACTGGCTGCTGCTGAACGCCAGCTGGTCCGGTTCGTCGGAGGCCTGCCGCGAGGCGGCCGGCGCCTGCTGGTCGGTGATCGTGGTCAAGCACCGGCTGATCTTCTTCGGCACCTATCCCTATGACGAGCAGTGGCGTCCCTTCCTGGCCTGCGCGCTGTTCGTGGCGATGCTGGGCGCCAGCGGCGTGCGCGCCTTCTGGCGGCCCTGGCTGGCCGGCGCCTGGGCGCTGACCCTGCTCGGCATGGGCGTGCTGATGTGGGGCGGCGTCGCCGGTCTCAGCTATGTGCCGAACGACCGCTGGGGCGGTCTGCCGATCACGCTGATGCTGTCGGTCTTCTCCATCGCCATCGCCTTCCCGCTGTCGATCCTGCTGGCGCTGGGCCGCCAGTCGTCGCTGCCGGCGATCCGCACCTTCTGCGTCGGCTTCATCGAGACGATGCGCGGCGTGCCGCTGGTCAGCGTCCTGTTCATGGCGTCGGTGATGTTCCCGCTGTTCCTGCCGGAAGGCGTCACGGTGGACAAGCTGCTGCGCGCACTGGCCGGCATGACGCTGTTCACCGCCGCCTATCTGGCCGAGGCCGTGCGCGGCGGCCTGCAGGCGATCCCCAAGGGCCAGTACGAGGCCGCCGACGCGCTGGGCCTGTCCTACTGGCAGAAGACGGTTCTGATCGTCCTGCCGCAGGCGCTGCGCATCGTCATCCCGCCCATCGTCAACCAGTTCATCAGCGCCTTCAAGGACACCTCGCTGGTCACCATCGTCGGCCTGTACGACCTGCTGACCGCCGCCACCGTGGCGACGACCGACCCCGAATGGCGCCCCTACTTCGCCGAGGTCTATGTCTTCGCCGGGCTGATGTTCTGGATCTTCTGCTTCAGCATGTCGCGCTACAGCCAGTGGCTGGAGCGTCTGGCCAACCGCTACAACCGCCGCTGACCGGCTCTGGAGACCGAGCAATGACCGAGAACGCCATCATCGAACTCCGCAAGGTCGGCAAGTGGTACAACAGCTACCACGCGCTGCGCGACGTCAGCATCAGCATCGGCAAGGGCGAGAAGGTCGTCGTCTGCGGACCCTCCGGCTCGGGCAAGTCGACGATGATCCGCTGCATCAACCGGCTCGAGGCGCACCAGACCGGCCACATCATCGTCGACGGGATCGAGCTGACCGACGACGTGAAGGCGGTGGAGAAGATCCGCCGCAAGGTCGGCATGGTGTTCCAGAACTTCAACCTGTTTCCGCACCTGACCGTTCTGCAGAACCTGACGCTGGCCCCCATCTGGGTCCGCGGCATGGCGAAGTCCGAGATCGAGGAAATCGCCATGATGTACCTGAAGCGGGTGCGCATCCCCGATCAGGCGCACAAGTTCCCCGGCCAGCTGTCCGGCGGCCAGCAGCAGCGCGTCGCCATCGCCCGCGCGCTCTGCATGCGCCCCGAAATCATGCTGTTCGACGAGCCGACCTCCGCGCTGGACCCTGAAATGGTCAAGGAGGTGCTGGACGTGATGACCGAACTGGCGGGCGAGGGCATGACCATGGTCTGCGTCACCCACGAAATGGGCTTCGCCCGGCAGGTCGCCGACTCTATTGTCTTCATGGCCGAAGGCTCGATCATCGAGAGCGGGTCGCCGGCCGAATTCTTCGAGAACCCGAAAAGCGAGCGCACCCGCCAGTTCCTGGGCCAGATCCTGGAACATTGAGGCGATAGGGGGCGCGGAGAGGCGGATAAGAGGGCCATGCCGGCGACCATTGCCATCACCGACGACGACGCGGTGACGCGCGAGACGCTGAAGTCCTACCTGACGGATGAGGGCTTCGACGTCCTGCTGGCCCGAAGTGCCGAGGAGCTGAAGGATCTGCTGGCGGCGACGGCGGTGGACCTCGTGCTGCTCGACATCCGGCTGCCGCGCCAGGACGGGCTGACCCTGACCCGCGAACTGCGCGCGGTGTCGGAGATCGGCATCATCCTGGTCAGCAGCCGGGCGGAGAAGCTGGACCGCATAATCGGGCTTGAGATGGGGGCCGACGACTACATCGCGAAGCCCTTCGAGCCGCGCGAGATCCTGGCCCGGGTGCGGAACCTGCTGCGCCGGCTGAAGGCGCCGGGCGACCAGCGCGACGACCGCCGGCGCAGCTTCGCCGGCTGGACGCTGTGGCTCGACCGCATGCGCCTGACCGACCCGCAGGGCAACCCGGTGCGGCTGACCGGCGCGGAGTTCGAGCTGCTGTCGACCTTCGTCTGCAATCCCGGACGGGTGATGAACCGCGACTATCTGCTGACGGCGACGACGCGGCGCAAGACCGACGCCACCGACCGCACCATCGACAGCCTCGTCCGCCGCCTGCGCCGCCTGATCGAACCCGACCCCGCCGACCCGAGGCTGATCGTCACCGTCCACGGCACCGGCTACCTCTTTGCCGGCGACGTGACGCAGGACGGGTGAGGGAATCTTCAGACCGGCCAGGATCCCCTCTCCCCCCCGGGGAGAGGGTTAGGGTGAGGGGGTCGCACCGCGAGGATTCCCAAGAACTGCACAGTTCCCATTCGCCACCGAATCCACTCTATGCCACCCCCTCACCCCGACCCTCTCCCCGGGGGGGAGAGGGGGAGCGGGGCGGGAGAGGGAACGCGTATCACCGAACCCCGAGCAAACTCCCCCGTCGCTTCAGTCTTGCGGCGGCCACGCGCTCGGCAACCTGGGCCACGGGAAATCGCGAAAAATTTTTCGCGCGTTCCCGTGGCCCATTCTTTATGCACCAAAGCGGGCAACCGGCCTCTTCCGAAGTCAACCCGCCACACCCGGTTGCTTTTCGTCTTGCAGCATTCCCCCATAGGAAAGTCATAGACCGCCCGTCTGCTCACGAAAGCCGTCCGAAGTCTTCCCTCCGGCATTCCCGCTTGTCTCAAATGCAAACCAAAAGACACGAGCTGTTCACAATTAGACGCTAAACCGTTCAAAGGGCCCTGCGACGATGTGCGCGTAGCAATCCGTGGAACCGTTTTTGTGGCGGCGGGGGGTTTGGGCATGACGGCGATCTCGACGAAAGCAGGCGTGACGAAAACGGGCGGCACCCTGGACGACGGCGGCGCGCGCCACCGCTTCTGGACCTTGCGCCGCGCCATGGTGTCGGTGGTGGGCGTGCTGGTGGCGGCGCTGATCGCCAGCCAGGCCTGGGTGTCGCAACGCTACACCGGCTTCGCGCTCGAAACCTTCAACAGCAGCGCGGCGGCGACCCTGCGGGTGCTGGCCAACGACCGCATCCGCAAGAACTACACGGAGTGGCTCCAGAACCACGCCAACGAATGGAGCCGCGATTCCTTCCTGGTCGACAGCATCAACCAGAAGGACCCGGCCAAGACGATGCTGGCGCTGAAGAACATCAACGCGCGGCCCGTGGTGGTCGACCGCGAGGTGCGGCTGATCTCGGTCGCCGTCTATGACGCCGACATGGCACGGATCGCCGCCACCGGCGGGGAGCAGGACAGCGTCGCCACCGTCGCCCCATTGTTCGAGGCGCTGAAGTCGCGCGACATCGCCGACAAGCGCCGCCCGGCCAGCCTGCTGTGGCGCGACGGCCAGGGCCGGCCGCTGTTCAGCATGATCGTGCCCATCGGCGGTTTCCGCGTCCTGGGCTTCCTCGAGGTGGTGACCGATCCGCTGCCGGCCCTGTCCAGCCTGGGTGCCGTTCTCGACGCCGACATCCGCTTCACCGACGCCAAGGGCGGCGTGCTGTTCGAGGCCAAGGGCAGCGAGCCGTCGGCCCACGCGCAACTCTCCACCACCACCGTGTCGCTCGGCGGCGACGGCGGGCTGCCCTGGGCGACGGCGGAAATCTCGCGCGACGTGTCGGAGTTCGTCGGCGCGACGGAGGCTCTGCGCAACGACGCGCTCAAGATGGTCGGCGCCTTCGCGCTGGCCGTCGCCATCGCCGCCGCCCTGCTGCTGCGCGTCGCCGTCTTCGCCAACCTGCGCAAGTTCGCCCGCGCCATGGAGCAGATCGCCGCCGGCGACCTCTCCATCGAGATCCCCCGCACCGGCCGCGACGAGCTGGCGGTGATGGCGACCGCGCTCCGCCACCTGCGCGGCAGCGTGGAGCAGGTTCTGCTGATGAAGCGGATGGTCGACAGCAGCCCGGTACCCACCGCCCTCCTGCGCACCGATGGTCAAGTAGGGTTCGTCAACCCCGCCGCCCGGACCTTCTGCGAGGCGCACGGCATCGATCCCGCCGGTCCCGACCTGCTGGCCCAGGGGCCGGACTTCACCGCCGCCTGCACCGATCCCACCCGCCCGCCGATCCCGCGCCGCACCCTGACGGTCGGCGAGACGACGGTGGAGGCCCATGTCGACACCGTCTTCGACGACCAGGGCAACGTGCTGGGCAAGACCCTGTCCTGGACCGACGTGACCGAGCAGATGCGCTCCGCCGCGCTGGCCCGCCAGCTGATGGAGGACGTGCATCAGGTGGCGTCCGGCGTCGCCACCCAGTCGGGCCAACTGCGCGAACTGGCCGATGCGCTGCGCCGCGAATCGGCCGGCACCATCGACAGCACGGTCAGCGCCGGCAGTTTCGTCGCCGAGAGCAACCGCAACGCCACCACCTGTAACGACAGCGCGGAGGTGCTGATGGACACCATCGGCACCGTCTCCAACCTCGCCACCGAGGCGGCGGGCGTGGTCGGCGCCACGCTGGACGAGCTGACCGCCGCCCGCGAGGTGGTCGGCCAGCTGGGCGAGAACACCGAGCAGATCCGCCGCATCGTCGACGTCATCACCGGCATCGCCCACCAGACCAAGCTGCTGGCGCTGAACGCCACCATCGAGGCGGCGGCGGCCGGCGCGGCGGGCCGCGGCTTCGCCGTGGTGGCGGCGGAGGTGAAGAAGCTGGCGGAGGAGACCGCCAACGCCACCGTGCAGATCGCCAGCTCGGTCGGCGCCATCAACGGCAGCATCCAGAACACCGTCGGCACTTTCGCCCGCATCTCCGGCTCGGTCGAGCGCATCAACGAGGTGCAGGACCTGATCGGCGAGGCGGTGGCCCGCCAGACCGAATCTTCCACCGACATCCGCAACCGCGTCGGCGTGATCGCCGGCAATACGGGAGAGGTGGCGGCGCTGATCGACGGCGTCGGCGCCCAGGCGGCGCGCACCGGCGACATCGCCGCCTCGCTGACCGAGACGGCGAACACGCTGGCCGAGGAAGCCGCTTCACTGCATAGTCTGCTCGGCACGCTGCGCGCCGGGCAGGCGGCCTGACCCCGCCCGCCGCACAATGGCGGGGACTGGTCAGGGGATGGGTGTCGGGATGCGGCTGGTGTTGCTTCTGCTGCTGGCGCTGGTGTCGGCCTTACCGGTGCTGGCTCCATCGGCGCGGGCCGAGGACGGCGACACGCTGGAGCGCATCCACGGCCGCGGCTTCCTGATCTGCGGCCTGCGCAGCGGCGTCAGCGGCATCTCCTTCTCCGACCCGCAGGGACATCTCGACGGTTTCCTGGTCGATGTCTGCCGGGTCTTCGCCGCGGCGACCCTGGGCAACGCCCAGGCGATCCGCGTCGTCCGCCTGCCGGAAAAGCCGCAGGAGTTCCAGGCGGTCGAGAAGCACGACGTCGACGTGGCGCTGACCACCACGACCTGGACCTTCAGCCGCGACCTGTCGCACGACATCGAATTCCTGATGCCGCTTCTGCATGACGGCCAGGGCTTCGCCGTTCACAGCGACGGCACGCCGCCACCGCCGCTCGACCGGCTGGGGCCACGCACGGTCTGCGTCAAGACCGCCACCACCACGGTCCGCAATCTGGAGGACTATATCCGCAAGTCCGACCTGCCCTGGACGATCCGCACCTTCCAGACGCTGGACGAGGCGTTGCAGGCCTTCCTCGCCCATGAATGCGACCTGCTGACCACCGACCGCACGGTCCTGATCACCTCGCTGGCCGGCTACCGCCAAGCCGGGATGGGCATCACCATCTACCCCGACGTGATCTCGCGCGAGCCGCTGACTCCCTACATCGCGCGCGGCGACCGCAACTGGTACGACATCACCCGCTGGGTCCTCCACGCCATCGTCCTGGCCGACGCCAAGGGCGTCACCGCCGCCGACGTGCAGGCCGGCCGCATCCCCGACGATCCCGAACTGCACCGCATGCTGGGCCACGCCGGCACCGTCGCCCGCACGCTGGGCCTGCCCGACGACTGGGCGCTGCAGGTGCTGGCGCAGGTCGGAAACTACGGCGAGATCTTCGACCGCAACCTCGGCACCCCCTACGGCATGGACCCCGGCATGAACAAGCCCTGGACCGAGGGCGGGTTGCTGTACGCGCCGCCGTTCCGGTGAAATCCCTTTAAGCCGCCAAGATCCCCTCTCTCCCCCGGGGAGAGGGTTAGGGTGAGGGGGTCGCGCGGCGAGGATCTTCAAGCATCGCGCACTCCCCGTTCCCCACCAAATCCACCCTGTGCATCCCCCTCACCCCGACCCTCTCCCCGGGGGGAGAGGGGGGATCCCCCAGCGCCCCTACGCCGCCAGCGCCACGCCCAGATGCCGCTCCAGCAGCGCCGGATCGGCCTTCGCCTGCGCCGCCGGTCCGGCATGCACCACCCGGCCGCGGTCGAGGAAGACCACGCGGTCGGCGAACTCCAGCGCCCGGTCGACCTGCTGCTCCACCAGCAGGATGGTCATGTCCAGCTTCGACAGGGCCTTCATCAGCGTGTCGCAGATCACCGGCGCCAGCCCCTCCAGCGGTTCGTCCAGCAGCAGCACCGTCGGCTTGCCGAGCAGGGCGCGGGCGACCGACAGCATCTGCTGCTCGCCGCCCGACAGCTCGCCGCCGCCGTTGCGCCGCCGCTCGCCCAGCCGGGGAAACAGCGCATACGCCTCCTCCAGCGCCGAGCGCGGACGCCCCTTCAGCCCGGTGACGAGGTTCTCCTCCACCGTCAGCGATTTGAAGATGTCGCGCGTCTGCGGCACATAGCCGAGCCCCGCCGCCGCCCGCGCCGAACTGCTCATCCCGCCGAGTTCCACCCCGTCCAGCCGGATGCTGCCGCCATGGCGGGTGGTCTGGCCGACCAGCGTCGCCAGCGTCGTCGTCTTCCCCACCCCGTTGCGGCCGAGCAGCGCCAGCCGCCCGCCCGCCGGCACGGCCAGCGACACGCCGTCGAGGATCAGCGTCTTGCCGTAGCCGGCGCGCAGATCCGTCACCTCAAGCGATCCGACCGGTTCAGTGGGCATTGGCGCGGCTCCCCAGATAAACCTCGCGCACACGTGGGTCGGCGACGATCTCCTTGGCGGTGCCGCTGCACAGCAGGCGCCCCTGCGCCAGCACGACGATGGTCCTGGCGAAGCGGAACACCAAATCCATGTCGTGCTCGATCATCAGCACCGCCAGATCCTTGGGCAGCCGGTCGATGGCGTCGAGGATGCGCTGGCTTTCCGAATGCGGCACGCCGGCCGCCGGCTCGTCCAGAATCAGCACCTTCGGCTTCATCGCGAGCGCCAGCGCGATCTCCAGCAGCCGCTGCTGCCCATAGGCCAGCGCCCCCACCGCACTGTGCGCCACATGGGTCAGCCCCATCGTGTCGAGCAGCCCCGCCACCTCGTCGGCCAGCCCGGCCACCTTCGCGACATTGGCGAACAGGCGGAAGGTGCGGCGGTCGCGTTGCAACACCGCCAGTTCCAGATGCTCGCGCACCGTCATCGACTTGAACAGCCGCGCCACCTGAAAGCTGCGGATCAGCCCCAGCCGCACCCGCTCCGCTGCCGACAGTTTCGTGATGTCACGGCCGTCCAGCCGGATGGTGCCGGCGCTGGGGGGGATCACCCCGGTGACGAGGTTGACGAAGGTCGTCTTCCCCGCCCCATTCGGCCCGATCAGGGCGCAGCGATCGCCGGCATTCAACGTCATGGAGATGTCGGACGACACCTGCAGCCCGCCGAAGTTCTTGGCTAACCCCTCGACTTCCAACAGCTTGGTCATGCCCGGTCCTCTTTACCGCGCAGCAGCCCGCCCAGCCGCTCCACCCCCGAGGCGATGCCGCCGGGCATGAACAGGACGATGCCGATCAGGAACAGGCCGATGAAGCCCATCCAGTGGAAGGGGTCGCTGGCCGCCAGGATGTGGTGGATGCCCATGAAGGCCGCCGTGCCGATCACCGCGCCATAGAGCCGCCCGGTGCCGCCCAGCACCAGCATCACCAGCGCCTCCGCCGACCAGGGGAAGCCGGCGCTGTCCAGCCCGACGATGCCGCTGGTCACCGCGGTCAGCGCCCCCGCCACCCCGGCGAACACCCCGGCCACGCCATAGAGCACCACCAGATAGGATTTCGGCGACCCGCCGATGGCGGAGATCCGCAGGGGATCCTCACTAACCCCGCGGCAGGCCAGCCCGAAGGGCGAGCGCACGATCCGCCGCGCCACCAAGAGCCCGACCACCAGCACCGCCAGCGCGAACAGGTAGGAGGTCCGGCCATACATGTCGAAGCGGAACATCCCCAGCACCGGCGACGGGTCGATGCCCGACAGCCCGTCGCTGCCGCCGGTCCAGTCGCGCGCCTTGTTGGCGACCTCCTGCACGATCTGCCCGACCGCGATGGTCAGCATCAGCAGGGTCAACCCGCGGGCGTGCAGGATCAGCGCACCGGTCGCCAGCGCGATCAGCCCGCCGGCCAGCCCGCCGGCCGCCAGCATGACGAAGGGGTCGTTGTTCCAGTTGACCGCGACGATGCCGGCGGCATAGGCGCCGGAGCCGAACATCGCCGCCTGCCCCAGCGTGGCGATCCCGCCATAGCCGAGCACGAGGTCGAGCGACAGCACGAACAGGGCCGAGGCGGCGATGCGGGTCAGCAGCGCCAGATCGTCCGGCAGCAGCCAGAAGGCGGCCAGCCCAACCGCCGCGACCAGCGGAATGCCGATCCAGCCGAGATCGCGGCGGGCCGCCAAGGGAGTGCCCAGCGGGGTGCGTCGGGTCATGCTGCCGCCCTTGCTGTCGCCGTTCTCGTCTCGCTCGGCGACGCTCGTCATGCCGTCCTCCCTTTGAAGAAGCCGTGCGGCCAGCGGAACAGGATCAGGATCAGCGCGGCGTAGAAGAAGAACTCGCCGAAACTCGGGATCAGGTATTTGCCGGCGGTGTCGACGATGCCCAGCGCCAGCGCCGCCGCGGCAGACCCAAAGATGCTGCCGGCCCCGCCGACCGCCACCACCGCCAGGAACAGCACGATGTAGCGGATGGCGTAATAGGGCTCCAGCGGCAGCAGCTCCGCCCCCAGCACGCCGCCCAGCGCCGCCAACCCGGTGCCGAGCGCGAAGGTCGCCAGATAGAGCCGCTCCGTCCGGATGCCCAGCGCCGCCGCCATGGCGGGATCATCGACCGCCGCGCGCAGCCGGATGCCGAAATCGGTGCGCTCCAGCAGCCACCACAACCCCAGCAGGGTCGCCGCCCCGGCGGCGATCACGAAGGCGCGGTGGGTCGGGATCGCCTTCGGCCCCAGCTCCACCGTGCCGGTCAGCAGCTCCGGCAGCGGAATGCGCTTCAGCGTCGGGCCGAACAGGTAATTGATGCCCGCGACGATCACGAAGGTCAGGCCGATGGTCAGCAGAACCTGCGCCAGCTCGTTGGCCGAGCCGTAGATGCGGCGGTACAGCAACCGCTCCAGCGGCAGCGCCGCCAGCACCGTCAGCGCCACCGCCACCACCAGCGCCGCCGCATAGGGCAGCCCGGCCTCCTGCGCCGCATAAGAGGCGATATAGCCACCGACCATGGCAAAGGCGCCATGCGCCAGATTGACGACCCGCATCAGCCCCAGCGTCACCGACAGCCCGACGGAGATGATGAAGAGGATCATGCCGTAGGCGACCCCGTCGACGGCGATCCCGAACATGGTTTCCATGATGTGCGTCCGTCTGCCCTTCTCCCTCTCCCCCCGGGGAGAGGGTCGGGGTGAGGGGGATGCGTGGCGTGAAGTTGGTAGAGGAGCCGGACTGTCCGACGCTTGTTAATCCACCCTCTGCATCCCCCTCACCCTAACCCTCTCCCCGGGGGGAGAGGGGATTCTTCCAGGGTTAGGAGAGGGACGATCCCCCCTCACTTCGCCAACTTGTACCCATAGTCCGGCTGCTTCGGGAACGCCTGCTTCTCGACATTCTCCAATTTGCCGTCGACCTTCTCCACGGTGCGCAGATAGATCGTCTGGGTGACGTGGCGGCTGTCCGGATCGATGGTCAGCGGCCCGCGCGGGCTTTCCCAGCTCATGCCCTTCACCGACTCCACCGCCTTGGCGCCGTCGATCTTGCCGCCGCCGTTCTTGATCATCTGATAGATGACGTGCGTGCCGTCATAGGCGCCGACCGAGGTGAAGGTGACGGTGTCGTAGGACCCGAACATCTCCTTGTGCTTGGCGACGAAGGCCTTGTTCATCGCCGAATCATGGGCGCGGCTGTAGTTGAAGCTGGTGGTGATGCCCATCGCCGCGTCGCCCAGCGCCGGCAGGTCCGGTTCCTGGGTCAGGTCGCCGGGGCCGAAGAACTTGATGCCCGCCGCCCGCAGCCCGGTGTCGTTGAAGGCCTTGGCGAAGGCCAGCGTCGCCGGACCGGCCGGCAGGAAGGCATAGACGGCCTCGGCGCCCGAATCCTTGATCCGCTGCATGAAGGGCGCGAAGTCGTTGGACTTCAGCGGCATGCGGATGGTGTCCACCACCGTGCCGCCATTCTTCTCGAAGGTGGTCTTGAAGGCGGCCTCGCCGTCGATGCCGGGGCCATAGTCGCTGACCGCCGACACCGCCTTCTTGATGCCCTGCTTGGCCATGTATTCGGCCAGCGGCACCGTGTTCTGCCACAGGGTGAAGGAGGTGCGGACATAACGCGGCGACTTCTCCGTGATGGCGGAGGTGGCGGCGTTGAAGATCACGCAGGGGATGTTCGCCTCGTCGATCAGCGGGGCGACGGCCAGCGCGTCCGGCGTGAAGAAATAGCCGGCGAGGAAGGACACCTTGTCCTTGACGATCAGCTCCTGCGACAGCGCCTTGCTTTGCGACGGGTTCGGCTGGTCGAGGTCCTTGTAGATGAACTCCACCGTGTCGTTGCCGACGGTCTTGCCATGTTCGGCCTGATAGACCTCGATCGCTTCCTTGAAGCTCTTGCCGACCACCCCGAACGGGCCGGAGAAGGGCGCCACGACGCCGACCTTGATGGTGGCGGCGCCGGCCGGACCGGCCGCCAGCGCCAGACCGAACGCCGCACCCAGCAGCGCGTTGCGCAGAGTCCTCGTCATTGTCCCTCCCACATGTGACCATATGCCGGCGCCGGAACTCCCAATTGCAATCGCTGGGTCCCGGTCATTGACTGTTGAGCCAACCGTACTGAGGGATGGACGAACCGTCAAGTGCGATATTTGATGCAAAGTTCTATAATCGCACAATGTCGGCCTTTCAACTAATGTACTGATAAAAAAACCTGTTTCAGTCAGCATGCCGTGCACCACACCGCGCCAATCTAATGTTGCGGCGCAATATGGGCGATAAGCGCCCGATATTCTCTGTTTTCGACCTTGACACGGGGCCGACGCCATCGCCACTCTGTGCGTAAAGAAGATTGTTCGTGCGATTTTCGCACATTCGGGAGGTCATATGGCGAAGATCACGCCCCTGCGCGAGGCGGTGGCGAGCCTCGTGCACGATGGCGACACCGTCGCCCTGGAAGGATTCACCCACCTGATTCCCCATGCCGCCGGGCACGAGATCATCCGGCAGGGCCGGCGCGATCTGACGCTGGTGCGCATGACGCCGGACCTGATCTATGACCAGATGATCGGCATGGGCTGCGCCGCGAAGCTGATCTTCTCCTGGGGCGGCAATCCGGGCGTCGGCTCCCTCCACCGCTTCCGCGACGCGGTCGAACAGGGCTGGCCGCACCAACTCGCCATCGAGGAGCACAGCCATGCCGGCATGGCGAACGCCTATGTCGCCGGCGCCTCCAACCTGCCCTTCGCCCTGCTGCGCGGCTACACCGGCTCCGACCTGCCGAAGGTCAATCCCAACATCCGCTTCGTCGAGTGCCCCTTCACCGGCGAGACGCTGGCCGCCATCCCCTCCGTCCGGCCCGACGTGACGGTGATCCACGCCCAGAAGGCCGACCGCCGCGGCAATGTCCTCCTGTGGGGGATCCTCGGCGTCCAGAAAGAGGCGGTTCTGGCCGCCAAGCGCTCCATCGTCACGGTGGATGAGGTCGTCGACGACCTGGAGGCTCCGCCGAACGCCTGCGTGCTGCCGGCCTGGGCGCTCTCCGCCGTCTGCCCCGTCCCCGGCGGCGCCTATCCGTCCTACGCACAGGGCTATTCGGAGCGTGACAACCGCTTCTACAAGGCCTGGGACCCCATCGCCCGCTCGCGTGAGACCTTCCAGGCCTGGATGCAGCGCCATGTGCTGGACACCGACGATTTCGCCGGCTTCCGCCGCGTGCTGGCCGAAAGCATGAAGGAGGTTGCGTGATGAGCGCTGAAACCCTCGAGTTCACCGCGACCGAGATCATGACGGTGGCGGCCAGCCGCCTGCTAAAGGACGGCACCGTCTGCTTCGTCGGCATCGGCCTGCCCTCCACCGCCGCCAACCTCGCCCGGCTGACCCATGCGCCGGAGGTGGTGCTGATCTATGAATCCGGCCCGATCGGCGCCAAGCCGACGGTGCTGCCGCTGTCGATCGGCGACGGCGACCTCGCGCTGACCGCCGACACCGTGGTCGGCACGCCGGAGATCTTCCGCTACTGGCTGCAGGGCGGGCGGATCGACGTCGGCTTCCTCGGCGCGGCGCAGGTCGACCGCTTCGCCAACATCAACACCACCGTCATCGGCCCCTACGACGCGCCCAAGGTGCGGCTGCCCGGTGCCGGCGGCGCGCCGGAGATCGCCTCCCAGGCGAAAGAGGTCTTCATCGTCCTGAAGCACAGCCCCAAGGCCTTCGTCGCCAAGCTGCCCTTCGTCACCTCCGCCGGTTATCTCGACGGCGGTGACGCGCGGGCAAAGGCCGGCATTCCCGGTGCCGGGCCGACGGCGGTCATCACCGACCTCGGCATCCTCACCCCCGATCCGGTGAGCAAGGAACTGACCCTGACCGGCATCCATCCCGGCGTGACGGTGGAGCAGGTGAAGGCCGCCACCGGCTGGGACCTGAAGATCTCGCCCGACCTGAAGACCACCGAAATCCCGGACGCCGAAACCCTGACGGCGCTCCGCGACCTCCAGGCCCGCACCGCAGCCGCCCATGGGCAGGTTGGCGGAGAAGGATAAGACCATGCGTGACGCTTACATCTGCGACGCCATCCGCACCCCCATCGGCCGCTATGCCGGATCGCTGTCTTCGGTGCGCGCCGACGATCTCGGCGCCGTGCCGATCCGCGCGCTGATGCAGCGCAACCCCTCGGTCGACTGGGCCGCGGTGGACGACGTCATCTATGGCTGCGCCAATCAGGCCGGCGAGGACAACCGCAACGTCGCCCGCATGGCCGCCCTGCTGGCCGGCCTGCCCGACGCGGTGCCGGGGACGACGATGAACCGGCTCTGCGGTTCCGGCCTCGACGCGCTCGCCACCGCCGCCCGCGCCATCAAGGCGGGCGAGGCCGATCTGATGATCGCCGGCGGGGTGGAGAGCATGAGCCGCGCCCCCTTCGTCATGGGCAAGGCCGACACCCCCTTCTCCCGCCAAGCCGAGATCTTCGACACCACCATCGGCTGGCGCTTCGTCAATCCGGCGATGAAGGCGGCCTATGGCACCGACTCGATGCCGGAGACGGCGGAAAACGTCGCCGACGACTGGAAGATCGCCCGCGCCGACCAGGACGCCTTCGCGCTGCGCAGCCAGGAGCGCGCCGCCCGCGCCATCGCCGACGGCAGCATGGCCCGCGAGATCGCCCCCGTCACCATCCGCACCCGCAAGGGCGAGACGGTGGTGACGACCGACGAGCATCCCCGCGCCACGACCATCGAGGCGCTGTCGGCCCTGAAGCCGATCGTCCGCCCCGGCGGCACGGTGACCGCCGGCAACGCCTCGGGCGTCAATGACGGCGCCGCCGCCCTGCTGATTGCGTCGGAGTCGGCGGTGAAGCGTTTCGGCCTGACCCCGCGCGCCCGTATCCTCGGCGGCGCCACCGCCGGCGTGCCGCCGCGCGTCATGGGCATCGGCCCGGTCCCCGCCACCCGCAAGCTGCTGGAACGTCTCGGCCGCAGCATCGCCGACATCGACCTGATCGAGTTGAACGAGGCCTTTGCCGCCCAGGCTCTGGCCGTCCTGCGCGAGCTTGGCCTGCCGGATGACGCCGCGCATGTGAACCCGAACGGCGGCGGCATCGCGCTCGGCCATCCGCTCGGCATGAGCGGCGCCCGTCTGGCGACCACCGCGCTCTATCAACTCGAACAGTCCGGCGGCCGGACGGCGCTCTGCACCATGTGCATCGGCGTCGGCCAGGGCATCGCGGTGATGATCGAGCGGGTAAGTTAAACCCCCACCTATCCTCCCCCACTGGGTGGGGGAGGGACTGCCGCCGCCCTCCCGCATCAGCACCAATCCCCTCCCCCGCCCAGCGGGGGAGGGTTAGGGTGGGGGCACCGTCAGCCGAAACCTGACCAGAACAACCACCACAGGCGGACCCCCCATGCCCTTCCTCGAAGCCGCCGGCATCACCCAGCACTACGACCTGACCGGCCCGGACGACGCGCAGGTGCTGCTGTTCGCCAACTCCATCGGCACCAGCTTCCACATCTGGGACGCCGTGGTGCCCCTGCTGTCGCAGCGCTACCGCGTGCTCCGCTACGACATGCGCGGCCACGGCCTGACCCAGGTGACGCCGGTCACCGAGGATGCCGGCTACAGCATGGACCTGCTGGCCGACGACGCTGCCGGCCTGCTCGACGCGCTCGGCATCGAGCGCGCCCATGTCTGCGGCCTGTCGATCGGCGGCATGATGGCGCAGCGCCTCGCCGTCAAGGCGCCCGGCCGAATCCACGGCCTGATCCTGTGCGACACCGCCGGCGTCATCGGCCCGCAATCGGTCTGGACCGACCGCATCGCCGCCATCCGCGCCCGCGGCATGACCGCGATTTCCGACGGGGTGATGGTCCGCTGGTTCACCCAAGCGTTCCGCGACAGCCGTCCCGACCAGATCCGCGGCTACACCGCCATGGTCGCCCGCACCACCGAAGACGGCTATGTCGGCTGTTCGATGGCGATCCGCGATGCCGACCTGCGTGCCGCCAACGCCGCCATCACCGCCCCCACCCTGGTGATCTGCGGCGAGCATGACGTCGCCACCCCGCCCGATTCCGCCCGCGAACTGGCTGCCGGCATTCCCGGCGCCCGCTTCGAGCTGCTGCCCGGCGCCGCCCACATCCCCGGCGTCGAAAAGCCGGCGGAGCTGGCCGCCCTGATCGGCGGATTCCTGAGGGACCTGTGATGAAGGACCCAGAGATGAAGGATAAGGATCTCTACGACCGCGGCATGACGGTTCGCCGTTCGGTCCTGGGCGACGCCCATGTCGACCGCTCGCTGGAGCGCGCCACCGAGTTCGACGCCGATTTCCAGGAGTTCATCACCAAGACCGCCTGGGGCCAGATCTGGACCCGGCCGGGCCTGGACATCCGGACGCGCAGCATGCTGACCATCGCCATGCTGGCGGCGCTCGGCAAGGACGGCGAGCTGAAGCTGCACATCCGCGCCACCCGCAACACCGGCGTCACCCGCGACGAGGTCAAGGAAATCCTGATGCAGGCCGCCGTCTATGCCGGCGTCCCCGCCGGAAACCACGCCATGGCGCTGGCCCGCGCGGTCTATGCCGAGATGGACGAAGAGGACGCCCAACGAGGGTGAAAAGTAAGGGGTGAGCCGACCATGACCGCCATCCACCATGCCGACCCGCTGCTCGACCCGCTCTTCACCAGCGACGCGGCGGCCGATGCCTTCTCCCCGACCGCAAGGCTGCAAGCCATGCTGGATTTCGAGGCGGCGCTGGCGCGGGCGGAGGCGGCGGTCGGCGTCATCCCCGCCCGTGCCGTTCCGGCCATCGAGGCAGCCTGCCGGGCCGACCTCTACGACCTGGCCGCGCTGGGGGCGGAGGCGGCGCTGGCCGGCAACACCGCGATCCCGGTGGTCAAGCACCTGACCCGCGCGGTGAAGACCGCCGACGAGGAATCCTCCCGCTACGTCCACTGGGGCGCCACCAGCCAGGACGCGATGGACAGCGGCCTGATGCTGCAGCTGCGCCGCTTCCTCGACGGCCTCGACGCCGATCTGGCAGCGCTGGCCGACGGCTTGGCCGACCTCGCCGACCGCCACCGCGCCACGCCGATGGTCGCCCGCACGTGGTTGCAGCACGCCCTGCCCACCACCTTCGGCCTGAAGGCCGCCGGCTGGCTCGACGCGCTGGGCCGCGACCGCGATCGGATCACCGCGTCCCGCAGCCGCCTCGCCCTGCAATTCGGCGGCGCCGCAGGAACGCTTGCCGCATTGGGCGATGCCGGCCCGGCGGTGGCGGAGGCCCTGGCCGGCGAACTCGGCCTCCCCCTGCCCGCCCTGCCCTGGCACGCCAGCCGCGACCGCATCACGGAACTGGCGTCATCCCTCGGCATCCTCGGCGGCACGCTCGGCACGCTGGGCCGCGACATCTCCTTGATGATGCAGATGGAGGTCGCCGAAGCCTTCGAGCCGTCCGCCCCCGGCCGCGGCGGCTCCTCCACCATGCCGCACAAGCGCAACCCGGTGTCCTGCGCCGTCCTGCTCTCCACCGCCATCCGCGCCCCGGCCCTGGTCGGCGGGCTGCTGGCCGCGCAGGTGCAGGAGCATGAACGCGGCCTCGGCGGCTGGCATGCCGAGTGGCAGGCGCTGCCCGACCTCTGCCGCCTCGTCGCCGGCGCCGCCCGCCATGCCCGCGAGACCATCGCCGGCCTGACCATCGATGCCGAGCGCATGCGCGCCAACCTCGACCTGACCCGCGGCCTGATCCTGGCCGAAGCCGTCACCATGGCGCTGGGCGACCGCATGGGCCGCATGGCCGCCCATTCCCGCGTCGCCGAGGCCAGCCGCCGCGCATCCTCCTCCGCCCGCCCGCTACGCGACGTGCTGGCCGAGGATGCCGAGCTGGTGCAGGCGCTGGGTTCGGACGCCCTCGACCGCCTGTTCGACCCGCTGAACTACACCGGCTCCGCCTCCCACTTCATCGACCGCGTGCTCGATCACCACCGACAAACACAAGATCGGCAAAGCTGACCGCTCCCAAGGAGGGACCCCCAAGATGGACACAGCCGTTCACGAGGCGGAGGGTGATTTCAGCCCCCGCGATTGGGCGCAACACCCGCCCTACCTGTCGCCGCTCTACAAATCGACGGTGCTGCGCTCGCCGTCCAAGCCGCTGATCCCGATGAAGCAGTGCCTGTCGGTGCGCAGCGGCCCGGTGTTCGGCCATGACAGCGTCGATCCGCTCGACAACGACCTGACGAAGAACGGCCGCGTCAACGGCGAGCCGATCGGCGAGCGCATGATCGTCACCGGCCGCGTGCTGGACGAGAGCGGCCGGCCGGTGCCGCACACGCTGCTGGAGATCTGGCAGGCCAACGCCTGCGGCCGCTACGTCCACCGCTGGGACCAGCATGATGCGCCGCACGACCCCAACTTCTTCGGAGCCGGCCGCTGCATCACCGACGATCAGGGCCGCTACCGCTTCACCACGATCAAGCCCGGCGCCTATCCCTGGGGCAACCACCACAATGCGTGGCGTCCGGCGCACATCCATTTCTCGCTGTTCGGGCCGTCCTTCCTGACCCGTCTGGTCACCCAGATGTATTTCCCGAGCGACCCGCTTCTGCCGCTCGACCCCATCTACAACGGGGTGCCGGAGGGCGCGCGCGAGCTGCTGGTCTCCCGCTTCTCCATCGACGTGACCGAGCCGGTGTGGGCGCTCGGCTATGAATTCGACATCGTCCTGCGCGGACGCCAGGCCACGCCGATGGAGGGCTGACCCGAGATGACCACGATGCTGAAACAGACCCCGTCCCAGACCGTCGGCCCCTATTTCGCCTATGCCTGGACGCCGGAACTCTACGGCCGCCGCCCGCTGGCGACCAACCGGCTGGCGACACGCGACATGCCGGGCGAGCACATCCGCATCGAGGGCGTCGTCTATGACGGCGAAGGCCAGCCTATCCGCGACTGCGTGGTGGAGATCTGGCAGGCCGGCGCCGACGGCCGCCACGCCCCCGGTGCGGCAGGCTTCGGCCGCTGCGGCACCAACGACGCCGGCTATTACTTCTTCGACACGGTGAAGCCCGGTGTTTGCGACCCCGGCCACGCCCCGCACATCGCGGTGACGGTGTTCGCCCGCGGCATGTTGAGCCACGCCTTCACCCGCCTGCACTTCTCCGACGAGACTGCGGCGAACGCTGCGGACCCGGTGCTGACCACCGTTCCGCCCGACCGCCGCGACACCCTGATCGCCCAGCGCGCCGAAGTGCCGGGCGGCGTGGTCTACCGCTTCGACATCCGCCTGCAGGGCGAGGGGGAGACGGTGTTTTTTGATTGTTGAGGGGGCGAGGTTAGACCCCCACCCTAACCCTCCCCCGCTGGGCGGGGGAGGGGATTGGTGCTTGTTCGGGAGGGCGGCGGCAGTCCCTCCCCCGCCCAGCTCTCGCACAAAGCCTTGCTTTGTGCTGACGCGGCAGGCGGACCATAGGTCCGCTGAGAGCGGGGGAGGTTAGGTGGGGGTCTAGCTCCACAAGGAGCCGACGCCCAACTCACCCCTCCCGGATCGTCGCCACGAAGCGCTGCACTTCGGTCCGCAGCTGCGCCGACTGGTGAGACAGCGTGTCGGCCGCCGCCCGCGCCTGGGAGGCCATGCTGCCGGTCTCGCTGGCGGCGCGGGTGACGCCCTCGATGTTGGTGGACACCTCGCGGGTGCCGGCGGCGGCCTGTTGGACGTTGCGGCTGATCTCGCGGGTCGCCGCCCCCTGCTCCTCCGCCGCGGCGGCGACGGCGGTGACCGTCTCGCTGATGCCGACGATGGTGCGGCCGATGGCCTGGATGGCGCCGACGGCGCTGCCGCTGACCGACTGGATCTCGGCGATCTGGGCGGCGATCTCCTCCGTCGCCTTGGCGGTCTGGCTGGCGAGGTTCTTCACCTCCTGCGCCACGACGGCGAAGCCCTTGCCGGCCTCCCCCGCCCGCGCCGCCTCGATGGTGGCGTTCAGCGCCAGCAGGTTGGTCTGGCCGGCGATGGACTGGATCAGGTTCACCACGTCGCCGATCTTCTGCGCCGCTTCGGCCAAGCCGGCGACGGTGCCGTTGGTCTTCTCGACCTCGCCCACCGCGTCGTTCGCCATGCGCGACGAGGCGGCGATGCGCTGGTTGATCTCCTCGATGGAGTGGGCCAGCTCCTCCGCCGCGGCGGCCACCGTCTGCACGTTGCTGCTGGCGACGTCGGCGGCGCTGGCGACGGCGGAGGCCTGCGCGTTGGTCTGCTCGGCGATGGCCGACAGCCCTTCCGAATCGGTGCGGATCAGCTCCGCCTGCTCGGTCACGCTGGCGACCACACCGCCGACCGTGCCCTCGAACCGGTCGGCCATGCGGGCCAGATCCTGCCTGCGCCGTTCGGCGGCCTGCGCCTCGTCCCGGCGGCGCTGCTCCTCCATCTCGGCGACGCGGCCGGCATTCTCCTTGAACAGTTGCAGCGCCTTGTTGATCGACCCGATCTCGTCGGCGCGGTCGCGGTCGCGCACCTCCACGTCCTGCCGGCCGGCGGTCAGCGCCTCCACCGTCGCGATGATCCGGCGCAGCGGCGTGCCGACGATGGTCCGGGTCGACAGCCACAGCGCCAGCAGCAGGCCGACGGTCAGCAGCACGGCGCCGACGGCGATGAAGCTGCGCAGTTCCTCCTTCGGCGCCTCGATCTGGTTCATCGGCAGATTGATCAACACCGACCAGGGCGTGCCGGAATCGCCGATCTCGACCGGCCGGAACAGCTGCTTGACCTCGGTCTTCAGGCTGGCCGACACCGAGAAATGGGCGAAGGTCTTGCCGTCGCGGATGGCGGGCAACGCCTCCTTCAGCCGTTCGTTGGTCTGCAGGATCGACTTGCCCATATGGTCGGCGTTGCTGTAGCCGGCCCACAGGCCGCCGTTGGAGATCAGGAAGACAGACCCCGTCCCGAAAGGCTTCGCCGTCTTCAGCTCGTTCCAGATCTCGTCGGTGGCGATGTCGACGCCGGCGACGCCGACGAACTTGCCGCCTTCCATGATCGGAACCACCAGCGACACCATCAGGATGGTCTTGCCGGCCACCACATAGCTGTAGGGTTCGACGATCACCTCCTTGCCGGTGCGCTTGGCCTGCTGGTAGTAGAGGCCGTCGGGGCCGGGGTCGTCATAGGCGGTCAGCGCCTCCAACTGGACCTTGCCGCTGCCGCGGTTCCAATAGGAAATGAAGCGGCCGCTGGCGTCGCTGCCGGCGCTGTTGACGAAGTCGGAGTCCTTGCCGTCCAGCGCGTTCGGCTCCATGCCGACCCACACGCCGATCAGGGCGGGATTGCTCTCCAACAGGCTCTTCAGCCAGTCGTTCAGCTTTGCGCGGTCGGCGACGCCGCTGCGTTTCAGGCTCAGCAGGGTGGTCCGCATCAGGCGGCTGATGTTCATGGCGTCGTTCAGGCGCCGCTCGACGGTTTCGGCATGGTATTTGCCAAGTTCGTCCCCGACCTTGAAGGACAAGGCGTCGGTATCGGCCCCGCTCTTGGCGGAGATCACGACCGTGCCGATCCCCAGCCCGACCAGCAGAACCACGCCGATCGCCAAAACCAGTTTGGTCACCAAAGGCAACTTCTTGAACATCGATGATCCCCACGACATACCCGGACAAGGGTCCGACACCCCCTTACCGACTGTCGCGCAGTTCTGTTAAATTGAAGTAAATTAATTGCTAATATATCTGTCATCCCAACAGATGAAGAGGAAAACTTTCAAAAATGGCAAGCGCTCATACCTTGGTCTGAAAGTTCATACTTTGGGACCATCACCCGAATCTTTCGGGCGCATACAACCTTCACTCCGCGACACAAAGAAAAAGGGGCGGACCGGTCGTCCCGGTCCGCCCCCTTCACAACGTCGGCATGCGTCGCCCGTGATTACTTCCGGGCGGCGGCGATGGCGGACTGCAGGTCCTTCAGCACCTCGGCACCGCCGTCGGCGGCGTACTTGTCGAAGGCCGGCTTGACCATCTCGCGCATGCGGTCCAGCTCGGCCGGGCTCAGCTCGTTGATCTGCATGCCCTTTTCCTTCAGGTAGGCCACGCTCTGGGCCGAGGCCTCGCGGCTGTCCTTGCGTTCGAAATCGCGCGAGGCGACGGCGGCCTCGTTCAGGATCTTCTTCTCGTCCGCCGACAGGCCGTCGTACCAGCGCTTGCTGGCCAGCATGATCCACGGGCTGTAGACGTGGCGGGAAATGGTCAGGTACTTCTGGACTTCATAGAACTTGGATGACTGGATGGTGGTGACCGGGTTCTCCTGGCCGTCGACCGTGCCGGTCTCCAGCGCGGTGAACAGCTCGGAGAAGGCCAGCGGCACCGCGTTGGCGCCGAAGCGGTTGAACATGTCGATGTAGACCGGGTTCTGCATCACGCGCAGCTTGATGCCGCCCATGTCCTCGACCTTGGTGATCGGGCGCTTGCTGTTGGTCAGGTTGCGGAAGCCGTTCTCCCAATAGACCAGCCCGACCAGCCCCTTGTCGTTCAGCGACTTCAGCAGCTTCTCGCCGAACGGGCCGTCCAGCACGGCGTCGGCTTCCTTCTCGTTGTTGAACAGGAAGGGCAGGTCATAGACGCCGAAATCCTTGACGATGCCGACCAGCGTGGCGGTGGAGCCGACCATCATCTCCTGCGCGCCGCCGATCAGGGCGTTCTGCATCTGGATGTCGCTGCCCAGGCTGGCGTCGCCGAAGCCCTTCAGCTTGAGCTTGCCGCCGCTGCGCTTGGACAGTTCGTCGGCGAAATACTTCACCGCCCGGCCCTGGTTGCTGCTCTCCGACAGGCCGTAGCCGAAGCGGATGATGCGGGTCTTCACGTCCTGTGCGGAGGCCGTGATCGGGGCGAGCAGGGCGGCGGCGATGCCGGTGGCGAGCAGCAGTTTGCGGAACATGGGTGTCGAACTCCCTTGAGATCTGGTGTTTCGTTCTGATTGGTCTTGGTAGGCGTCAATGGAACAGGTGCAGCGGCATGGTGACGATCTCCGGCACGGCGATCAGCAGGCCGAGCAGGACGATGTAGGTGAGCAGGAAGGGCCAGATGCCCTTGGTGGCGCTTTCCAGCGAGATGCGGGCGACGCCGCACACCACGTTCAGCACCGTGCAGACCGGCGGATGGATCAGGCCCAGCGTGCCGATCAGGACGAACATCACGCCGAAATAGGTCGGGTCGATGCCGGCCTTGATCGCCAGCGGGGTCAGCACCGGCCCCAGCACCAGGATGGTCGGCGTCAGATCCATCACCGTGCCGACGGCCAGCAGCAGGAAGGCGATGGCCAGCATCAGCAGCTTGGGATGGCTCATCAGCGGGGCCAGCAGCTCCGTCATCTGCTGCGGCAGGTCGGCCAGCGTCACCATGTAGGACGACACCAGCGCGGCGGCGCACAGGAACATGACCGTGCTGGTGGTGCGCGCCGCCTGGACCAGCAGCGGGACCAGTTGCGGCAGCGTGACCTGACGGTAGACGAACAGCGCGACGAACAGCGAATAGACGGCGGCGACCACCGCGGCCTCGGTCGGCGTGAAGATGCCGCCGCGCAGGCCGCCGATGATGATGACCGGCAGGGCCAGCGCCCAGACGCCGTCGCCCAGCGCCTTCAGCCGCTCCCGCCCGCTCGCCTTCGGCTGCAGCTTCACCGTCATGTCGCGGACGACGAAGATCCAGGCGCAGACCAGACCGATGCCCATCAGCAGGCCGGGGACGATGCCGCCCATGAACAGCGCGCTGATCGAGGTGTTGGTGGTCACGCCGAAGATGATGAAGGGCATGCTGGGCGGGATGATCGGGGCGATGATGCCGCCCGACGCGATCA
The DNA here is from genome assembly GCF_003115935.1 of Azospirillum sp. TSH20. NCBI lineage: Bacteria > Pseudomonadati > Pseudomonadota > Alphaproteobacteria > Rhodospirillales > Azospirillaceae > Azospirillum > Azospirillum sp. TSH20. The sequence goes on along the minus strand of NZ_LGQU01000076.1, from coordinate 7,536 downwards.
GGCCGGCGGAGCGCGGCACCGGATAGCCGTGGTCGCGCATCATCGGGATCAGCAGGGTCGCCAGCGCGGCGGTGTCGGCGATGGCCGAGCCCGACAGGCTGGCCAGCATCACCGAGGCGCCGATGGTGACGTATCCCAGACCGCCCTTGATGTGGCCGACCAGGCTGACCGCCAGGTTGATGATGCGCTGGGAGATGCCGCCGGCGTTCATCAGCTCGCCGGCCAGGATGAAGAAGGGCACCGCCATCAGCGGATAGTTGTCGGCGCCGCTCAGCATGTTCTGGGCGACCAGCTGGGCGTCGAAGAAGTCGAGATGGACCATCAGCGCGACGCCGGTCAGCATCAGCGCGAAGGCGATGGGCATGCCGAGCAGCATGAAGCCGAACAGCGAGCCCAGGAAAATGGTGAGCGTCATGGCGGCGTCTCCGTCCGCAGGAAATCTATCGGTCTGGGCTCAGTGCTTGGCGACGGCGGCGCCGTGGCCGGCCGGATGGCCGGCGCCATGAGCGGCGCCATGTCCACCGGCGGGTGCCGGCGGCGCAACGGCAGGCCCGTGCGATTCCGGATGGTCCAGGGTGGTGTCGGGATCGCCGGGGATGCGGGCACCCGGCTGGTTGGTGACGATCCGCCACAGGTTCGCCAGCACGGTCAGCGCCATGGCGATGGCCGGGAAGAAGCCCGCCGCCGCATAGAAGGCCATGGGGAAGCGCAGGACGGTGGAGAAGGTCTCCATGCCGATCAGCAGCTGGATCCAGCTTCCCTGCACGAACAGCCACAGGGCGTAGAGCATCATCAGGTGCGCGATCACCGCGCAGGCCCGGCGGACCTTGAACGGCAGGCGGCTCTGCAGGATCTCCAACCCCAGATGCCGCTGGTGGCGCAGCGCCACGGTGGCGCCCAGGAACACCAGCCAGACGAACATCAGCCGCGCGATCTCCTCCGCCGCGACGATGCCGCTGTTGAAGACATAGCGCAGGACGACGTTGCCGAAGACGAGACCGACCATGACCGCCAGCATCAGCGCCATGATCCATTCGGTGACCCGCTCCAGCAGATCAGCAACGCGCTTCATGCGTTCCTCCCAAAACTAGCGCCGCCGGTCAGGCGGGCATGCGCATCGGCGACGATGGCCTCGGCCGGCAGCGTCACCTCGTAGGACAGCACCGGCTCGTCGGCCGCCGGCATCTCCAGATCGGCGAACTGGCTGTCGACCAGCGCCATCGGCATGAAATGGGCGGTCCGCGCCCCCATGCGCGAGGCGATCAGCGCCTTGTCGCCGTGCAGGTGCAGGAACACCACCCGTTTGCAGTCGCCGCGCAGCCGGTCGCGATAGCGCCGCTTCAGCGCCGAACAGGCGACGACCAGCCCCCTGCCCTCGCGGTCGGCATCGGCGATGAAGCCGGCCAGCGTGCCCAGCCAGCCGTCGCGGTCGGCGTCGGTCAGCGGGATGCCGGCCGACATCTTCTCGATGTTGGCAGGCGGGTGGTGGGCGTCGCCCTCGATGAATTCATGGCCCAGGGCCAGGGCCAGCGTCTGGCCGACGCTGGATTTGCCGCAGCCGGCCACGCCCATCACCACGACGATCAGCGGTTCGGCGCCGGCCGCATTCCCGGACGGAGGTTCGGTCAGAGGGGCGGTCATGCCGGAGGACGGCGCGATGGGGGGACCGTTCATGAGGCTCATGTTCCCGAATACCGGTGCGGGACGGCGTCCGCGACCAGGGTCGCGGCGGGCCACGCACTGACAAGGTTATGTTAGCGCTATCATTCGCGGGTCACTGAGAGGTCTACGACCATGGAGGCCGGACTGCACGGATGACGCCGAGACGAGTTGCTGATACTGTTAGCGCTAACCTTGACGCGCGTAAAGAGTTTTGTTTGAGTTGCGGACAAACTGATCGGGGATGGCCGCGGGTTGCAGGCTCAAGCTCTGCATGGCATGCGGCTGTTGCTGAGCATGATACACATCGGTGACCGGCGAGCCCGCGCGACCTTCCGTCGCGCCGGCCGGAATCGGATCGCCGGAATTGAAAGGACGAAGCCCTGTGACGACCCGTGGCGGTGATCGGCCAGCATCCTCGGCGGTCAAGACGCGCAAGCCGCGCTCCTCGCGCACCGGCCGCGCCACCATGGCGGACGTGGCGGAGCGGGTGGGCATCAGCGCCATCACCGTCTCGCGCGCCTTCAAGCGGCCGGAGCTGGTGGCGCCGGAGCTTCGCCAGCGCATCCTCGACACCGCCCAGTCGATGGGCTACGTGCCGAATCAGGCCGCGAGCGCGCTCGCCTCGGCGCGGTCGATGACGGTGGCGGTGCTGATCCCGTCGATGACCAACATGGTCTTCGTCGAGACGCTGGCCGGCATCCACGACATGCTGCTGCCGCGCGGCTACCGCGCCCTGATCGGCGTCACCCACTATTCCCCGGTGGAGGAGGAGCGGCTGATCCGCACCTACCTGCAGTTCCAGCCCGACGGCATCCTGCTGACCGGCACCGACCATACGGAGGTCACCCGCACCTATCTGTCGGCCCTCTCCAGCCCGACCGTCCACATGATGGAGCTGCTGGACGACCCCGACAGCCTCAGCGTCGGCTGTTCGCAGGAGGAGGGCGGCCGGCTGATGACCACCCACCTGCTGGAGCGCGGTTACCGCCGCATCGGCTTCGTCGCCGTGCAGCTCGATCCCCGCACGCTGGCCCGCCTCGACGGCTACCGCCACGCGCTGGAGGAGGCGGGGCTGTATGACGAAAAGCGCGTCTGGCGCCTGCCCGACCCGTCCTCCATCCACCTCGGCGCGGCGATGATCGACCGGCTGATGGCGGAGAACAGCGACTGCGACGCCGTCTTCTTCTGCAACGACGACTTGGCCCAAGGAGCGTTGTTCCAGTGCCAGCGGCGCGGCATCCGCGTGCCAGACCAGCTCGCCGTCGCCGGCTTCAACGACCTGCCGGCGTCGGCCTGGACCACTCCGACGCTGACCACCGTCGCCACGCCGCGCTACGCCATCGGCCGCCACGCCGCCGCCATGCTGCTCGACCTGATGGACGGCAAGGAGCCGCCGCAACGCCGCCTCGACCTCGGCCTGACCTTCATCGCGCGGGAGAGCACGTGAGGGGGAGTGGTTGCCCCCCAAACCACACCCCCTCCGCCCCGCCAATGATCCGGATCAACCGCGGCGCGTAAGGCCCAACATGGCAGCCTCGCAGGCTCGGCGTCGCTAAGCGGCGGGGCCGGGCGTAGACTGTGCGTATGCTGACGCTTCGACATCTGGCGATCGACACCGTCCGGGAAAACGTCGCCTTCCTCAACCGCCGCTGCACCCGGTACCATGTCGAGGATTTCCTCGGGCTGGGCCGGGTGGAGGTGCGGAACGACGGCCGCTCCCTGCTGGCGGTGCTGAACATCGTCGACGACCCCGCCATCGTCGCCCCCGACGAAATCGGCCTGTCCGACCCCGCCTTCGGCCAGCTCGGCCTTGCGGAGGGCTCCGCCGTCCATCTCGTCCCCCCGACCCCGCCGGAGAGTTTCGAGCTGGTGCGCGCCAAGGTCGGCGGCGCCGCCCTGACCGACGACCAGCTTGCCGCCATCATCCGCGACATCACCGACCAGCGTTACTCCAAGATCGAGATCGCCGCCTTCCTGATCGCCTGCGCCAGCTTCATGACGACGGCGGAGGTTCTGGGCCTGACCCGCGCCATGGTCGCCGCCGGCACCCGGCTGCATTGGGACGGCCCCAACGGTATCGCGGGCGCCATCGCCGACAAGCACTGCATCGGCGGCATCCCCGGCAACCGCACCTCGATGATCGTCGTGCCGATCGTCGCCGCCCACGGCCTGCCGATCCCCAAGACGTCATCGCGCGCCATCACCTCGCCCGCCGGCACCGCCGACACCATGGAGGTGCTGGCCAACGTCGACGTGCCGATGGAGCGCATGCAGGCCCTGGTGCGCGAGGCCAAGGGCTGCCTGGTCTGGGGCGGCCATGTCCGGCTGTCGCCGGCCGACGACATCCTGATCTCGGTCGAACGTCCGCTCGCCATCGACACCCGCGAACAGCTGGTCGCCTCCATCCTGTCGAAGAAGGTGGCGGCCGGCTCCACCCATCTGCTGATCGACATCCCCGTCGGCCCCAGCGCCAAGATCCGCAGCGCCGGCGATGCGGTGCGCCTGCGCAAGCTGTTCGAGCATGTCGGCGACCGGCTCGGCCTGACGCTGGAGGTGGCGATCACCGACGGCTCGCAGCCGGTCGGGCGCGGCATCGGCCCGGTGCTGGAGGCGCGCGACGTGATGGCCGTTCTGCGCAACGACCCGGCATGCCCCGCCGACCTGAAGGAACGCGCCCTGCTGCTGGCCGGCCGCATCCTGGAATTCGACCCCGCCGTCCGCGGCGGCAGCGGCAACCGCCGGGCGCGCGACCTGCTGGAATCCGGCGCCGCCTTGGCCTCGATGGAACGGATCATCGCCATGCAGGGTCCGCCGCCCGCCGTGGCGACGCTGGGATCCCTGGTCGCCGAGGTCGCCTCCCCCGTCGACGGGGTGGTATCGTCACTCGACTGCTACCGCCTCGCCCGCATCGCCCGGCTGGCCGGCGCGCCGACCGACAAGGGCGCCGGCATCGATCTGCTGCGCAAGGTCGGCGACCCGGTGCGCCGGGGCGAGCCGCTGTACCGCATCCACGCCAGCACAAACGCCGACTTCACCTTCGCCCAGGCCTATGCCGCCGACGACAATGGGGTGCGGGTGGTGGGGTGACGACCAGCCAAGGAGCCAACCAATGTCCCTGTCGCTGACCTTCCATGGTGCCGCCGGCACGGTGACCGGCTCCTGCTTCCGCCTGTCCACGCCGAACGGCGACGTGCTGATCGATTGCGGCATGTTCCAGGGCACCAAGACGATCCGGGAGCTGAACTACCGCCCCTTCCCCTTCGATCCGTCCTCGATCGCCGCGGTCCTGCTGACCCACGCCCACATCGACCATTCCGGCCTGCTGCCGAAGCTGACCCGCCTCGGCTTCCGCGGCCGCGTCTACGCCACCGGCGGCACGGTGGACCTGCTGGAATACATGCTGCCCGACAGCGGCTACATCCAGGAGGGCGAAGTGGAGCGGCTGAACCGCCGCAACCGCCAGCGCGGCCGGGCCGCCGTCCAGCCGATCTACACCCAGGACGACGCCATCCGCAGCCTGCGCCGGCTCCGCCGTGTCGAATACGACCGCTGGATCGAGATCCTGCCCGGCCTGCGCGCCCGCTTCTGGCAGGCCGGCCACATCCTTGGTTCCTCCTCCGTCGAGATCGAAGCCATAAGCGGCTTTGACACTGGCGCTGGCGAACCCACCCGCATCCTGTTCTCCGGCGACATCGGCCCCGGCGGCAAGAGCTTCCACGCCGATGCCGAGGGACCGGAGCGGCCGGACTGGATGGTGCTGGAGACCACCTATGGCGACCGCGACCGCGCCGACCTGGACGAGGCCGGGCGGCAGGCGGTGCTGCGCGCCGAAGTGTCGACGGCTCTGGCGGCCGGCGGCGTCCTGCTGATCCCGGTCTTCGCGGTGGAGCGCACGCAGGAACTGCTCTACGACCTCGACTGCCTGTTCGACGGCGGCCAGCTGCCGGCGGTGGATGTCTTCCTCGATTCGCCGCTCGCCGACGCGGTGACCGGCGTTTTCCGCCGCCATCTCGACGATCTGGAGACCGACGGCGACCCCTTCACCCGCGCCAATTTCCACCATGTCCGCAGCGTGCCGGAAAGCCAGCGCCTCAACACCCTCTCCGGCGGCGCCATCATCATGGCGGCCAGCGGCATGTGCGACGCCGGCCGCATCCGCCACCACCTGAAGAACCGCCTGTGGCGTCCGCAGGACACCGTTCTTCTGGTCGGCTATCAGGCCCCCGGCACGCTGGGCCGCCTGCTGCAGGAGGGCACCCCCCGCGTCCGCATCCATGGCGAGGAAATCGCGGTGAAGGCGAAGGTCCGCTCGATCGACGTCTATTCCGGCCATGCCGACCGCACCACCCTGCTGGACTGGGTGGAGGCCCGCCACGGCGTCGGCCACGGCCTGTTCCTGGTCCATGGCGAGGAGCCCGCCCGCGCCTCCATCCGCCAAGCCCTGATCGACAAGGGCTGGTCGGCGGAGCGCATCGCCCAGCCGGCGCTGGACGATCGCGTCGACCTCGCCGCCCCGCGCCCGCTGGTGCCGGCCGACCGCCACCCGCGCCTCGCCCCGGCCGACCTCGCCGCCGGCCTCGACTGGCACAACCATTATGCCGAAGCGCTGCTGGCGCTCCGCCGCACGCTGGACGCCGCCCCCGACGACGCAACGCGCGAACGCATCCTGGCCGGCGTGATGGGCGCGCTGGACAAGGACGGCAAAGCCGGAAAGGGAGCGCAGCCATGACCGTCAAGCGCATCCTCATCGCCGTGGTCGTGCTGGCGCTGCTCGGCGCCGGTGCCGCCTATGGCTGGCGGGCGATGCAGGGCAACCGGCTGCCCGCCGGCTTCGCCTCCGGCAATGGCCGGATCGAGGCGAACGAGATCGACATCGCCACCAAATACGCCGCCCGCGTCCTGACCATCCCGGTGCAGGAGGGCGATCTGGTGGAGGCCGGCGCCGTCATCGCCACGCTCGACACCCGCGACCTGGAAGCGCAGCTCCGCTCCGCCGAGGCCCAGCTGCGCCAGGCCCGCCGCGCCCGCGACGAAGCCGCCGCCCTGGTCGCCCAGCGCGCCAGCGAGGCCGATTTCGCCGCCAAGGAGATGGAGCGGGCGCTGGTCCTGTTCGGCAAGGGCCATGTCTCCGAACAGCGTGTCGATCAGGCCCGCAACAGCCGCCGCACCGCCGACGCCGCGCTCGACGCCGCCAAGAGCCACCTCGCCAGCGCCGACGAGGCGATCACCGCCGAGGCCGGCGATGTCGACCGCCTGACCACCCTGGTCGCCGACGGCGTGCTGAAGGCGCCGCGCAAATCCCGCGTCCTCTATCGTCTGGCCGAACCCGGCGAGGTGCTGGCCGCCGGCGGCAAGGCGGCGACGCTGCTCGACCTGTCGAATGTCTACATGACCTTCTTCCTGCCGACCGACACGGCGGGCAACCTGGCGCTCGGCGCCGAGGCCCGCATCCTGCTGGACGCCGTTCCCGACATCGCGATCCCCGCCATGGTCACCTTCGTCGCCCCGCGCGCCCAGTTCACGCCCAAGCAGGTGGAGACCAAGTCCGAACGCGACCGCATGATGTTCCGCGTCAAGGCCCGCGTCCCGGAAGCGCTGGTGACCCGCTACATCGAGCGGGTGAAAACCGGCCTGACCGGCATGGCCTATGTGAGGCTGGACGACACGGCGGTCTGGCCCGACTGGCTGGAATCGAAACTGACTCGGGAGGATTCTTCCTCTCCCCAATCCATATCCCCCTCTCCCCCCCGGGGAGAGGGTCGGGGTGAGGGGGACGCACAGCGTGACTTCGCTGAGAATTCAGCGCGCTCCGCCGACCAATCCACCCCACGCTCCCCCCCCCCCCCCAACCCCCCCCCCGGGGGGGGGGGGGGG
>NZ_LGQU01000219.1:0-1096 GCF_003115935.1 Azospirillum sp. TSH20 | reverse complement strand
CCAAGGGTCTGAACCAGCGCGCCGGCGACCTGACGTCGCTGAAGGACGCGATGGGTCAGTCGATCAGCACCATCCAGGCCGCCGACAAAGGCCTGACCTCGATCGACTCGCTGGTCGACCAGGCCAAGGGCCTGACCACCGCCGCCTACGCGGCGCTCGGCAACGACGCCGCCTCCATCGCCACCCGCAAGTCGCTGGCCTCGCAGTTCAACACCCTGAAGGACCAGATCGACAAGCTGGCCTCCGACAGCGGCTATCAGGGCAAGAACCTGATCAACGGCAACGGCCTCAGCATGGACAGCACCAGCGCGTCCCGTGCCGCCGTCAACACCATCGTCGGCGTCGACAACGCCCGCGTCACCAACGTCATCTCAGCCGACACCTACGCCATCCGCATCAAGGGTGACGGTTCGGTCGAAGGCAAGACCGCCGACATCTCCACCGCGGAGAACGCGCACGGCCTGGTCGGTCTGAAGCTGTCGGGCACGATGTCCAGCACGCTGGGCAGCTTCTCCGACGTCCAGATCGAGGTGCGCGGCGCCAACGGCCGCACCCGCGACTTCATCGTCAAGGACGGCGACGAGAGCCGCACGATCTCCTACTTCGACAACACCCAGACGATCGAAGCCAAGCTGACGCAGGCGGCGACCTCGACGCAGCCCCAGATTTCGAACGTCAACATCAGCGGCACCATCGAGGAAGGCGACATCTTCACCATCACGGTGGAAGGCCAGTCCTTCAGCTACACCGCCACCAGCGGCGACGTCGCCGTCGGCCAGAACGCCGCCAAGAACGTGGCGACCAACCTGAAGAACTCGATCACCAGCGCCATCGCCGGCACCGGCCGTCTGGCCGGCAAGGATGTCGCCTCCGCCGCCATCGGCGGCAGCGGCACCATCACCCTGACCGGCAACACCACGACCGGCGTGGTGCGCGAGATGACGGTGACGACCGGCGCCACCAACGCGCTGACCAAGAAGATCTCGGAGAGCTTCGCGTCGGGCACCATCGTGTCCTTCACGGTCGACCGCCGCCTGCTGGAAGCGGCGAACAACCAGGGCAACGGCATCTCGACCATCGAGAAGAAGGTCGACCT
>NZ_LGQU01000218.1:0-1096 GCF_003115935.1 Azospirillum sp. TSH20 | reverse complement strand
AGGTCGACCTTCTTCTCGATGGTCGAGATGCCGTTGCCCTGGTTGTTCGCCGCTTCCAGCAGGCGGCGGTCGACCGTGAAGGACACGACGGTGCCCGACGCGAAGCTCTCCGAGATCTTCTTGGTCAGCGCGTTGGTCGTGCTGGAGGTCAGGGTGAAGTCGCGCACCACGCCGCTCGTGGTGTTGCCGGTCAGCGTGATGGTGCCGCTGCCGCCGATGGTGGCGGAGGCGACATCCTTGCCGGCCAGACGGCCGCTGCCCGAGATGGCGCTCGAGATCGAGTTCGTCAGATTGGTCGCGACGTTCTTGGCGGCGTTCTGGCCGACGGCGACGTCGCCGCTGGTGGCGGTGTAGCTGAAGGTCTGGCCTTCCACCGTGATCGAGAAGATGTCGCCTTCTTCGATGGTGCCGCTGACGTTCACCGTGGAGATCTGGGCCTGCGTCGACGTCGCCGCCTGCGTCAGGTTGGTGGAGGTCGTCTGCGTGTTGTCGAAGTAGGAGGTCGTCCGGCTCTCGTTGCCGTCCGACACGATGATGTCACGGCTGCGGCCGTTGGCGCCGCGCACCTCGATCTGGACGTTGGAGAAGCTGCCCGAGGTGCTGGAAATGGTGCCCGACAGCTTCAGGCCGGTCAGGCCGTGCGCATTCTCGGCCGAATTGATGTCGGAGGTCTTGCCCTCGATCGAGCCGTCGCCCTTGATGCGGATCGAATAGGTGTCCGGCGCCTGCACGTTGGTGACGCGGGCATTGTCGACGCCGACGATGGTGTTGACGGCGGCACGGGACGAGGCGGTGCTGTCCATGCTGAGGCCGTTGCCGGCGATCAGATTCTTACCGCCGTAACCGCTGTCGGCGGCCAGCTTGTCGATCTGTCCGCGCAGCGTGTTGAACTGCGAAGCCAGCGACTTGCGGGTGGCGATGGAGGCGGCATCGTTGCCCAGGGCCGCATAGGCGGCGGTGGTCAGGCCCTTGGCCTGGTCGACCATGGAGTCGATGGCGGTCAGGCCCTTGTCGGCGGCCTGGATGGTGCTGATCGACTGACCCATCGCGTCCTTCAGCGACGTCAGGTCGCCGGCGCGCTGGTTCAGACCCTTGG
>NZ_LGQU01000039.1:0-79537 GCF_003115935.1 Azospirillum sp. TSH20 | reverse complement strand
TCGGCATGGGCATAACGGCGGGTCGCGCCAAGCACGAATGACCCGCCAGTAAGCGAGGCTGCTTCGCCCGGCAGGCGTTCCACGGTCGCGGCGAAACGGCCTCCCGGCGGAAGGGCGCGGGCTGCCGCCGCGAAGACGGGGGCGAGGTCGCCGATATAGACCAGCACGTCGGCGGCGACCAGCAGGTCCCAGCCGCCGGGCGCCCGCTCCATCGCCTCAACGACGTCGCCGACGGTCAGTTCGTCATAGAGCCGGCGTTGCCGCGCCTTCTCGACCATCCGCGGCGACAGATCGACTCCGGCGAGCCGGGAGGCCAGCGGCTTGAAGGCGACGCCCGCCAGTCCGGTGCCGCAACCGAGATCGAGGATGCGCAATCCCGCAGCGCCGGGCGTGATGCGGTCCACCGCCGACCGCAGCAGTTCGGGTGCCGCGTAGCCGAGCTTGCCCACCAGATCCTGGTCGAAGCGGTCGGCGTAGCGGTCGAACAGGGCGCGGACATAGGAGGCGGACAGGTCGGCACCCTCCCCTGCCTCCAGCGCCGCGATCAGGCGTTCGATCGCCGCCGCCTCGTCCCCTTCGGCGGTTCTTGCGGCGTGGCGTAGCGCGGTCAGCGCCTTCACCGGTTCGCGCAGGGCAAGCCAGCTGCGGCCCAGCGCGTGATGGACGGACGCATCATCCTCAAGCCGCCGGGCCAGCGGCTGAAGCAGTTCAACCGCCGCCAGCGCATCCCCCGACAGAGCCAGCGCATCCGCCAGCGCGAGGACGGCATCGCGGTCGTTGGGGCGCAGCGCCACCGCCTCCCGGTACTCCTCGAGCGCCTCCTCTCGGCGGCCGGCAGCGGCGAGGCAACGGGCGAGTCCGAGTCGTGCCTGTGCCGAATCGCTCCGCTCCGCCGCTAGGGACTGGAACAACGCATGTGCAGCATCGGTTTCGCCGCACTGCCGCAGGGCATCGGCCAGCATCAGCCGCCAGCCCCAATTTCCCGGTTCCAGAGTGACGGCGCGCCGGAAACAGGCCGCCGCCTGCCCTGCCGCATCGGTCCCGCCGCCGGCTTCCGCCAGTGCCGACCATGCCTCCGCATGGGAGGGGTCGACTGCGACGCCGGCGCGAAATGCGCGGGCGGCTCCGGCATTGTCCCCCGCGTAGAGCCGGTCGTAACCGAACCGGAACATTTGATCGAGATTGTAGATTTGCGGCTCGTCGCCAATGGAGGGATCCGCGGACACGGATGGAGTTCCTCTGATCGCGGGCTTCGACCAGGGGAATGCCGCCGGCCCGGATAGCCCGCCTCCGCTCGCCATCGGGCCGTCCCGGGCGTCGCTGCGGCACCGACTTGACCCAGGGAACCGAGTCCAGGGAAACAGGGCGGCGGAGTTTACTGCCCCAACATGCTGCGCCGCGCAAGGGGGACGCGAAAATCCTTCCGAAGTGTGATTCGGGCGACACGCGGTCGCAGTAGCCCTTTTTTTGTCCCCCATCCGAAGGGTCAAGAGAGGCAGCAGTACCACCCCAATCGATTTTGCCAGCAAATGTGGCGATTCAATGGCTTATGAACCTAACCGAAGCGCCTAAGCCGTCCGTTCGGCGAGCCTGAGTGACATCTGACGGACGAAAGCTGTGGTATTACCAGGGCGCAAGCGGGTTGACGATGGATCAAATTTTTGGAAGTGTTGCCGCGGCGCCCAATCGGGAGGCGCTGAACATCTGGGTAGGAGGCGGTCGCCGTAAGCGACTCGGTGACCGGAACAACGGCCCCGCGCGGGGGGTCAAACAGCCGCCGTACAAGACGGGGCGACAGCAGAAGGAGATTTGGGATGCGGGGACGAAATCAGCGCGCAGGCGCCACAACGTGTGGACGCTTCGCACTGGCTGCGGGACTGCTGACGGCTCCCCTGGTGGCGCTCTCCGTTTCCGGAACCGCCCAGGCCCAGACCGTTTCGAAGGAAAGCTGCGTCACCCACGCGGTGGAGGCCGAACAGAAGCTCGGCATTCCCTCCGGCATGCTGGTGGCCATCGCCCTGGTCGAAAGCGGCCAGGACGGCACCCCCCACCCCTTCGCCATGAGCGTGCAGGGCCGACCCTACTACGCCCGCAACGTCAGTGACGCCGCCCGTCATCTTCGCGATCACCGCGGCCAGCTTCGCTCCAACACCTATGTCGGCTGCATGCAGCTGTCGGTCGCCACCCACCGTGGCGAGTTCCAGCCGCTGGAGAAGATCGTCGAGCCGCGCGACAACGTGTTCTACGCCGGCCAGCTTCTCGTCCGTTTCCATGGCGAGGAAGGCAACTGGAAGACCGCGCTGGCCCGCTACAACGGCAGCTCCGGCCGCCGCGCCCAGGCCTATGTCTGCAAGATCTGGCAGAGCCTGGGCGAACTGGACACGCAGAGCGCCAAGCTGCTGGCCTCTTCCCGCTGCGAGGATACCGATCCCGTCAGCGTCGCTCCGCGCACCCGCCGCAGCTTCCACAACGCACAGCAGGTCGCGGCGATCAACTGATCCGTCCGCCGACCGGTCGCGCCGGCAAGAGCGCTGGCGCCGCGTTGCGTGATCGGGTAAACCCCGACGCATGAACTACCGCCACATCTTCCACGCCGGCAACCCGGCCGACGTGATGAAGCACGCCGTGCTGGCGCTGATCCTGGATCATCTGCGCGCCAAACCGACGCCTTTCTGCGTGCTGGACACCCATGCCGGCATCGGCCGTTACGACCTGACCGCCGAGGCGGCCCGCAAGACCGGTGAGAGCGACGAGGGCATCGGCAGGCTGTTCGGCCATCCCCTGCCGCATCCGGCACTGGCGCCCTATCTGGATGCCGTCCAGGCGCTGAACCCCGACGGCACCCTGCGCTGGTATCCCGGCTCCCCGCGAATCGCCCGTGCCGCGCTCCGCCCGCAGGACCGCATGGTGCTGGTCGAACTGCACCCCGACGACGCCGTCAGCCTGAAGGCGGAGTTCGCCGGCGACCGCTCCGTCGCCGTCCACCAGTCCGATGCCTATACCGCGCTGAAGGCCCATCTGCCGCCCAAGGAGAAGCGTGGGCTGGTCCTGATCGATCCGCCCTTCGAGCAGCCCGACGAGTTCGCCCGCATGGCGGAGGGGCTGGCGCAGGCGCACCGCCGCTGGTCCACCGGCATCTTCGCCCTGTGGTATCCGATCAAGGAGCGCGCGGCGGTCTGGCGATTCCAGGATGCGGTGGAGAAGACCGGCATCCCCAAGGTGCTGATCGCCGAACTGACCTGGCATCCCGAAGACACCCATCTGCGGCTGAACGGCTCCGGCCTGCTGATCGTCAATCCGCCCTGGAAGCTCGACGAGACGCTGAAGGAGATGCTGCCGGCCCTGCACGACGCCCTGCCCTCCACCGGCGGCGGGGCCGCGGTGAGCTGGCTCACGCCTGAAGCGCCCTAACCGGCTGGCAGGCGGCGTGTCCGGCACAGAAAAAACCCCGGTCCTTGCGGGCCGGGGTTCAGTCAGGATGGAGATCGTTCGTTATCGATGGCGTGCCGGTGCAGTCGGCCAGGTCTTCAGAAGCGGCGCTCCGTCTGCTGCGCCGCACCTTCCAGACGGGCGTTCAGCTTGCCCATCGCCGTGTTGGCGGTGCTCGCCGACATCTCCGAGATCTTGACGCTGCGGCTGAGGACCATCTGCATGTTGTCCTTCAGCATACGGCTCTGCGCCGCGTAGAAATCGGGGACGGTCCGGCTGCGCATCAGCGCGTTCATTCCCTCGGCATTGCGCGAGGCCACGTCCTGCGCCAGCCCCATCCATTCGCGCCAGGCGTTCTGCCAGCCGTCGGCCAGAACGCTGCCGCACTGGACCATGACGTCCATCGTTTCGCGGGTCTGGCTGGCGACCGCGCCCTGCGCTTCCTTCGACAGGCCCAGCGCGCGCTGGAGCTGCTCGGTCGTGCGGCCGGCGACATCGGAGGCCTTGTTCATCATGGTGCCGGCAGTCTCAGCACTGCGGCGGGTCATGTCGGCACCCGCCCCCATTGCCTTCTGACCAGCGTTCAGGCTGGCATCGGCGGCCTCCCGGCCGGTCTCTGCCGCGTTCTCACCCATCGAGCGGGCGGCATCGGCGGCGCGGCGGGTGGTGGCCTCACCGGCGCGCGTCATGTCCTCCACCGTGCCTTTCGCCCGGTCAGCGGTTTCACGCGCGCTGGTCGTGGTATCCTTGTCCATAGCCATGCGGGATGCTCCTCGAATACGTTCGTCCGGGCGGACGCCTCTTCCCAAACCTCGCGTCGGTCATTTTGCTGCACCGCCGCACGCGTTGAGACCTATAACACCCAGAAAGCAAAACGTTCCAGGACGCAAAATAATAACCGCACACCCGTTCTTTCGGGGTATGCGGTGTTTTGCAACCATAGTGTCTTAAGAACGAAACCATCCTTAATGTGCTTGCTGTTTTTCTGTGCAGTGACTTAACTATTCTGGCTGTGCTTTCCAAAACGCGCCGCGATTTCCCCAGCTATTCCCCGACGGAACACCAGCACGCAGGCGACGAAGATGCAGCCGATCACGACCGGCACCGGCAGGCTGGTCGCCGCCAGATAATTCTCCAGCGTCACCACCAGAGCGGCACCGATGACCGGGCCGCTCAGCGTGCCCATTCCGCCCAGCAGCGTCATTAGCACGACTTCGCCCGACATCTGCCACGTCACGTCGGTCAGCGTCGCCAATTGGAAGACGATGGCCTTGGTGCCGCCCGCCAGCCCGGCCAGCGACGCCGACAGCACGAAGGCCAGCAGTTTGTAGCGGTCGGTGCGGTAGCCCAGCGAAATGGCGCGTGCCTCGTTCTCACGGATCGCTTTCAGCACCTGCCCGAAGGGCGAATGCACCGTTCGCCAGATGATGGCAAATCCGATCAGGAAGACGCCCAACACCGTGTAGTACATCGCCAGCGGGTTGTGCAGGTCGAAGACGCCGAACAGGACGCCGCGCGGCACTGCCTGAATGCCATCCTCGCCATGGGTGAAGGGCAGTTGCAAGGCGAGAAAATAGACCATCTGGCTCAACGCCAGCGTGATCATGGCGAAATAGATGCCCTGCCGGCGGATGGCGATCAGGCCGAAGACCAGCCCCAGGACGACCGCGGCCAGGGTGCCCAGCAGGATCCCCAGTTCAGGCGACCATCCCCACTCCTTCACCGCATGGGCGGTGACGTAGGCGGCGCTGCCGAAGAATGCCGCATGACCGAAGCTGAGCAGCCCGCCGAAGCCGATCAGCAGATTGAAGGCGCAGGCGAACAGCGCGAAGCACAGCACCTTCATCAAAAAGACCGGATAGAGCACGAACGGCACCGCCAGCAGAGCGGCCAACACCACCAGCGCGCCAACTCTCGCCATGGTCAGGCCCGCCGTCGCCGGTGCGCCGGCGGTCTGTGCGGACGCCCGGCCGCTGCTCTGCGAATGAAGGCTCATGCGCTTACCTCTCCCGTCCGAACAGACCGGCGGGCTTTACCATCAGCACCACCGCCATGATGACGAAGACCACGATGTTCGAGGCCTCCGGGTAGAAGACCTTGGTCAATCCTTCCAACAGGCCGAGCCCGTAACCGGTCAGCACGGCGCCGATGATGGAGCCCATGCCGCCGATCACCACCACCGCGAACACGACGATGATGAGGTGCGAGCCCATCAGCGGCGATACCTGATAGATAGGTGCCGCCAGCACGCCGGCGAGCCCGGCCAGCGCCACGCCGAAGGCGTAGGTCAGCGTGACCATCCGCGGCACATTGATGCCGAAGGCCTGGACCAGCACCGGATTCTCGGTCGCCGCGCGCAGATAGGCGCCCAGCTTCGTCTTCTCGATGGCGATCCAGGTGCTGATGCAGACGATCAGCGACGCCACAACCACCCAGCCGCGGTAATTGGGCAGGAACATGAAGCCCAGGTTCCGGCCGCCGCTGAGTTCGGCAGGAATGGGATAAGGCTGGCCGGAGACGCCATACTGGTGGCGGAACGCCCCCTCGACGATCAACGCCAGCCCGAAGGTCAGCAGCAACCCATAGAGATGGTCGAGCTTGTAGAGCCGCGACAGCAGCGTCTTTTCCAGCACGACCCCGAACGCGCCGACGATCAGCGGCGCCAGCAGCAGCGCCCACCAATAGCCGATACCGAGCTGGTTCAGCAGCAGCCACGCCACGAAGGCGCCCATCATGTAGAGGGCGCCATGGGCGAAGTTGATGACGTTCAACATGCCGAAGATCACCGCCAGCCCGAGGCTGAGCAGCGCGTAAAACGATCCGTTGATCAGCCCCAGCAGAAGCTGACCGAACAGCGCCTGGGGCGGAATGCCGAAAATCGTTCCCATCATGAGCGTCGCTCTCCTCAGTGGCATCCCCGCCGCGGCATTGGTCCGAAAACCGCCGCCCTGGCGGGAATGCCGCTCCGTCACGTCACGGCTTTTGCCCTGTCGTCCTGTTTTACCGACGCGATCACTTCGGCAGCTTGCAGCCGCTTTCCTCGAAAGTGGCGAAGGCGTCCTTGCCGGGGATGGTGCGCAGGATCTGGTAATAATCCCAGGCGCCCTTGGACTCCGACGGCTTCTTCACGCGGGCCAGATACATATCATGGACCATGCGGCCGTTCGGCAGGATCGTGCCGTTCTTGGCGAACATGTCGTTGACCGGCATCTCCTTCATCTTGGCGGCGACGGTCGGGCCGTCGTCGGTCCCGGCCGCTTCGATCGCCTTCAGATAGTGGCGGACGGCGGAATAGCTGCCGGCCTGCACCATCGTCGGCATCTTGCCGTAGCGGTCGAAGAACTTCTTGGACCAGGCGCGGGTCTCGTCGTCGCGGTCCCAATAGAAGCCGGTGGTCAGCACCAGATCCTGGGCGACCTGCAGTCCGAGCGCGTGCACGTCCGACAGGAAGATCAGCAGGCCCGCCAGCTTCTGCTGACCGCTTTGCGTCAGGCCGAATTCGGCCGCCTGCTTGATCGAGGTGATGGTGTCGCCGCCGGCATTGGCGAGACCGACGACCTTGGCGCCCGAGGCCTGGGCCTGCAGAAGGAAGGAGGAGAAGTCGGCGGTGTTCAGCGGTGCCTTCACCGAACCGACAATCTTGCCGCCGGCCTTTTTCACTTCGACGGAGGTGTCGGCCTCCAACTGATGGCCGAAGGCATAGTCGGCGGTGATGAAGAACCAGCTGTCGCCGCCCTCCTTAACCATGGCCTGTCCCGTACCGACGGCCAGCGCATGAGTGTCGTAGGGCCAGTGGAAACCGGTGGGGGAACAGGCGTCGCCGGTCAGGCGCGAGGTCGCCGGACCTTCCATCAGGAAGATCTTCTTCTTCTCCTTCGTCACCTCCTGCACGGCGAGCGCGACGCCGGAATTCGGCACGTCGACGATCACGTCGACACCGTCCTGGTCGATCCACTGGCGGGCAAGGTTGGCGCCGATGTCGGGCTTGTTCTGGTGGTCGGCCGCGACGAACTCGATGGGCTTGCCGAGAATCTTGTTGCCGAACTCCTCGGCCGCCATCTTGGCGGCGACAACCGACCCCTCGCCGCCGAGATCGGCATAGAGGCCGGAGCGGTCATTCAGCACACCGATCTTGACCACATCGCCGGAAAGCTTGCCCTGCTGGGCCATGGCAGGCCCGGTGGACATGACACCGATCGTCAGGGCAGCAAGGGCGGCACCGGCCAGAAGACGTGCGATCATACGTGAATTCCTCCCCATCAGCGTTGCGTTGCGCAGATTGCGGATGACCGTCCGGATCGGTTCGTCCGGCGGTTCCCGGGTGGTCGTGTCGGCCTGCCCATTTGGTTTCATTCGAAACCGTCAGATCGTCCACGCCGCCCCTTCCCGACCACTATGCAGGCGCATCACCTTGTACGGAAAGCGGAAATTCAGCTTCACCAACAATTTTCATCAAGAGTCGGCCGAAACGCGCGCTTTTTCCATTCGGCGGTGTATGGAGGGCGGCGGTGACGCCACCGCGGCCTGCCGGCGCCGGTCGATCCGCCGCATGACCGGCGTCACACTGATGCCGTGGACGAGAATCGAGAGAAGCACGATCAGGCCGGTGACCGCCCACAGGGCGTTGGGCACGTCGAATTCCGCGGCGTTCAGCGCATAGGCGACGTAATAGATGCTGCCCATGCCGCGGATACCGAAGAAGCCGATGGCCAGCTTCTCGCCGACCGGCATCGGCACGCCGGCCAGCCCCACCACTCCGGCGACCGGACGCACCAGAAGCAGGATGACGGCCGCGGCGCCGACGGCACTCCAGGACAAGGCGTCGATCAATCCATGGGCCAGCGTGCCGCCGAACAGCACCAGCATCAGCATCATCATCAGCCGCTCGGTCTGCTCGACGAAATCATGCAGGCGTTCATGATACTCGCTGTTCCGTTCCGCATCGCGCAATGCGAGTGCTGCGACGAACACCGCGAGAAAGCCGTATCCGCCGACCAGCTCCGTCAGGCCATACGCAATCAGCGTGATGCCGAGCGACACGAAGCCGTCGCCGGTCCGTGACAGGTTCGCCCGATTCGGCACCCGAAAGGTGACATAGCCGAGGAACCGTCCGACCAGCCAGCCGACTCCGACGCCGGCCCCCAGCTTCCACACCACATCCA
The DNA here is from genome assembly GCF_003115935.1 of Azospirillum sp. TSH20. Taxonomy (NCBI): domain Bacteria; kingdom Pseudomonadati; phylum Pseudomonadota; class Alphaproteobacteria; order Rhodospirillales; family Azospirillaceae; genus Azospirillum; species Azospirillum sp. TSH20. Next base: position 70,946 of record NZ_LGQU01000039.1, on the reverse strand, counting down.
GCAGCACCCAATGTTGCAGCATGTCCCAAGGCGGGTTGCCGTTCAGCAGCGCGACCCCAATGGCGAGATGGACGAAGGGAAAGGCCAAGCCGTCATTCAGTCCGGCTTCGGAGGTCAGGCTGAACCGGATCTCATCCTCCTCGCCGGACTTGGGCGGACCGACCTGGACGTCGGAGGCGAGGACCGGATCGGTGGGCGCCAGCGCGGCCCCCAGCAGGATCGACGCCGGTAACGGGAAATCGAGCCAGTACCAGCCGATCAGGGCGATCATCAGGATCGACAGAGGCATGGTGATGCCCAGCAGCCGCCAGGTGATGATCCAGCGGCGCCAGCCGATGCGGCGATCCAGTTTCAGCCCCGCGCCCATCAGCGAGACGATGACGATCAGTTCGGTCAGCCGCTCGGTGGCCTGGGGAAAGGCCAGCGGCTCCGGGTTCTCCAGCCGCAGGGTGCTGAAGACCGCGAAGCCAAGCCCGACGCAGATGATCGGCAGGGAAAGCGGCAGTTCCTTCAACACCATCGGCAGCCAGGCCACCAACAGGATCAGGACCCCAAGCCCCACCATCATGACGATATAAGACATAAGCCGCCCGTTACCGTGACGCCTTCGGCACGGCTCGGCGGCCGGAAATCGTCCGGCCGGACCAACTGCGGCCGCGCGAAGGCCAATCCCGGTCAACACGCGAAGGCGCCGATGGGTTCAGGGCGGATGCAGGAACGATGCGGAATGGTTGGCGGAGGTGCCGGCTCGCTCGACGTCGATTCCCTGCCGGCCACGATAAGGGTGGAGGCCGATGGGAAGCGGGACCCCGATGCCACCCGCGGGAGCCGGAACCGCGGGGGCCTCGCAAATAACGGCCGGTCAGGCCGCGGAGGTCATCGGAAAGCCGCTGTAGTCGAGCGACGCCGACCAGAAGCGTTCCAGCTTGCGCAGGGTCTCGTTGGCCTTGGTCAGTTCCTCGTCGCTGAAGCCGGCCTTTTCCAGGGCGGTCAGATGACGTTCGAACATGACGCTGATCTTTTCGCGCAGGTCCAGGCCCTTCTCCGACAGGCGGACACGGACCGACCGGCGATCGTGCGGGGAGCGTTCCTGGCCAAGATAGCCGTTCTCGACCATCTTCTTGACGTTGTAGGAGACGTTGGAACCCAGATAGTAACCGCGCGCGGTCAGTTCGCCGACCGTCATCTCATCTTCGCCGATGTTGTACAGGATCAGGCTCTGGACGTTGTTGATGTCCTGGATCCCGAGCCGGTCCAACTCAGTCTTGAGCACTTCAAGAAAGTGGCGGTGAAGCCGCTCGATCAACAGAATGCTCTCGTAATAGGGTTTGCGCACCGCGGTCTCCTTTGGCTCTAACCGGCCGTTCCCCGCGCAAGGACGATACCGGGACCTTAAAGCGAGATTAACCGATCATTCGTCGGCAATCATCCTAATAATTCCAGAAAAAGTCTGGCACAACCCGTCTGTACAGGCGCCTTTCGCCGGGTGTCCCCACACCAAGGTTTTCGGCCGGGCGGCACCACCGGCATAAGCGGAAAGGAATGGTCCCGCGACCGCCTGCGCGACCATTCCCCCGGGATCTTTCCCCGACGACGGTTCCTCAGTCGCGGAACACCAGATCGCCGCCCGCCGGTTCGGCGAAGTGCCGCTCGACATCGGACGGGCCGACATCGGCCAGTTCCGCCGGCTTCCATTTCGGGTTCTTGTCCTTGTCGACCAGCACCGCGCGAATGCCTTCGTAGAAATCATCGCCGGCAAGGCAGGCGAGGCTGAGGCGCAGTTCCTGCACCATGCAACCTTCGAAATCCAGCTTGGCGCCGCGACGGAGTGCGGCCAGCGTCACCTTCAGGCTGGTCGGCGAGACCCGGCGCAGGGTGGCGAGTTGCCCGGCCGCCCAGTCGGTCCCCTCGGCCTCCAGCGCCTTGACGATGGCCTCCACGCTGTCGAAGGCATAGCAGCGGTCGACCGCGGCGCGGATGGCGCTCACCGCCGCCTCGCCGGCTTCGCCGCGATGGGCCGCGATGGCCTCGTCGGCCGGGACGCCGGCGGCGAGATCGTCGATCAGCGCCTCGATCCCGGCGCTCGGCACGAAGGCGTCGGCGGCGCCGATGGCCAGCAGGTCGGCCGCCTTCAGCCGGTCGCCGGTCAGCCCCAGCCAGATGCCGACCTGCCCCGGCAGCCGCGGCAGGAAATAGGTGCCGCCGACGTCGGGATAGAGGCCGATACCGGTTTCCGGCATGGCGAACATCGTGCGCTCTGTGACGATGCGGTGGGTGCCGTGGACCGACAGGCCGACGCCGCCGCCCATGGAGATGCCGTCGATCAGTGCGACATAGGGCTTGGACAGGCGCTTGATCCGCCGGTTCAGCACATATTCCTCGCTGAAGAAGGAGCGGATCGGCCCCGTATCGCCGCGTCCCTCCTTCACCGCCTTGCCGGCCTCGTACAGGCTGACGACGTCGCCACCTGCGCAGAACGCTTTTTCGCCGGCACCGCGAATCACGACGGCCTTGACCTCCGGATCGGCATCCCACGCCCGGAGCTGCAGATCGAACAGCCTGATCATGCCCAGCGTCAGCGCGTTCAGCGCCTTGGGGCGGTTGAGCGTGACGAGGCCGATCGCGCCCCGACGTTCGAACAGAATCTCAGCAACGTCGCTCATCGTCTTTTATTTTCTCGGTTATCGTTGCGAATCGGGCGGTGGCGAGCAGTCTGTTCCATCCCCGCGATGCTCCAGGGCGTGGAGACCGGCCCACCGCGATGATACGGGAGCCGGCGGCGCTGTCAAACCTACCATACGGATCCGGATGTTCGCTGATCCGCTGATTAGGAACAACACCCCTCTTGGACCGTTGCGGTCACGCTCTCATCTGAGAACGGCTCCTCCTCTGAAGCATTACGGAAGGTCAGATGCCGATGCCGCTCCATATCCTGCCGGGTGACGCATGAAGGTTGGAATCATTCTCAACCGGCAGGCGGGCTCGCTGGTCGACCGCCCCATCGACGGCGCCGAAGCGGCGATCCGCAACGCCTTTCAACGGCACGGCGCCACGGTGGACCTGCACACGGTCGACGGTGCGCAATGCACCGACACGATCCGGCGGGTGCTGGACTCCGATGCCGAGACGGTGGTGGTCGGCGGCGGTGACGGCACATTGCACAGCGCGGTGAAGCTGGCGCTGCCGACAGGTAAGACGCTGGGCGTCATTCCCTTGGGCACTCTCAATCTGTTGGCCCGCGATCTTCGCATTCCACTTGAACTGGAGGGCGCGGCGGAGGCCCTGGCCGCCGGGCGGGTTCGGGTCATCGACATCGCCGAGGTGAATGGGGAGCCTTACACCAACAGCTCCGTCCTCGGCTTCTATCCGCAGGTGGTCCAGGAGCGCGAGCGTCAGCGCAAGCAGCACCGGCTGCTGAAATGGCCGGGAGCCGCGGTGGCCATGGCGAAAACGCTCTACCGGCTCCCGCTGCTGGATGTCCGCCTGGACTGGGGCGACGGTCCGCGCCGCATGCGCACGCCCATCCTGGTCGTTTCCAACAACGTCTATGACGACGGGTTCGGCCTCGTCCTGTCCCGTCAGTCGCTCGACGCAGGAAAGCTCGGGGTCTATGTGGCCCGCGAACGGAACGCATTCGCGATGCTGCGGTTGATGGGAAGGCTGGTTGCCGGTTCCTGGAAACAGGACGAAGCGCTGGAAACCTATGCGGTGACCAGCCTGACGGTCCACAGTCGCCGCCACCACCTGAAGATGGTCAACGATGGCGAGATCCGGAAGCTGCATGCGCCGCTTCACTACCGGATTCTCCCAGGGGCTCTGAAGGTTCTGGCACCAGGCTGAGAAAAAGGATGAGGATGGCGTGAAACGGCTCGCTCACATCTCCGACCTGCATTTCGGGCGGATCGACCAGCGCGTGGTGGACGGTCTGCTGGCCGACCTGACCGCACAGGCCCCCGACCTGATCGTTATCTCCGGCGACTTCGTGCAGCGGGCCAAAGAGCGCCATTTCCAGGAAGCTCGCGCCTTTCTGGAGAAATTACCCTTTCCTTACATGGCGGTACCGGGAAATCATGACATCCCGGTTTATAACGTGTTCAAGCGCTTCACCGACCCGTTCGGCCATTATCGCCGTTACATCACCAGCGACTTCAGCCCGCTGCATGTCGATGACGAGATCGCGGTGCTCGGCATCAACACCGCCCGTCCGGTCATCATGGATTTTTCCGAAGGGCGGATGAACCGGCGCCAGATCGCGCGGGTGCGCGAGGTGTTCTGCGGCATGCCCGACACCGTGTTCAAGGTGCTGTTCACCCACCATCCCTTCCTGCCGCCACCGGACCTGCCCAAGACGCAGCTGGTCGGCCGCCACAAACTGGCCCTGCCGGCGCTGGAAAGCTGCGGCGTCGACCTGTTGCTGGCCGGTCATCTGCACAAGGCCTATTCCGGCGACATCATGAGCTTCCACACCCAGATCGCCCGATCCATCCTGGTCGCCCAGGCCTCCACCGCCACCTCCACCCGGCTGCGGAACGAAACCAACGCCTACAATCTCATCACCGTCGATCACCCTTCGGTGACGTTCGAGGTGCGGTCGTGGGAGGGGGCGGCCTTCACCGGCGGGCTGGTATCCAGCTATCGCAAGCAGGGGCACCGCTGGACTCTGCAGGGACAGGACACCGGCTTCCGGCCCGTCGACGGCGGTGCGGCCACCGGCGATCCCGTCACCCATTGGGACAAGGTAGCCCGGCATGCAAGCGGGCAGGCCCACGGCGGGGCATGAGACCTGCGCAAGGCAGCCGGCCCGGTCCCAAAGGACTGGAGCCGCCGCCACGGCTTGAGTTCACTATGCGGGAAGGCGTAGGATCGCCGCACTCGTTCTAAGTGCATGGTCTCACCGATGCCGATCACCCTGCCCGCCGCCTTCCCGCGCACCCGTCTGCGCCGCAACCGCGCCGACGCCTGGACCCGTCGTCTGGTCGCCGAGAACACGCTGACCGTCGACGACCTGATCTGGCCGGTCTTCGTGATCGAAGGCGAGAACCGGCGGGAGCCGGTCGCCTCCATGCCCGGCGTGGAGCGCCTGACCATCGACCTGCTGTGCGAGGCGGTGGCGGAGGCCGGCTCGCTGGGCATTCCCTGCATCGCACTGTTCCCGGTCGTCGGCTCGGACGCGAAGTCGGAAGACGCGGCGGAAGCCTACAATCCCGACAACCTGATGAACCGCGCCATCCGCGCGGTGAAGGCGGCGGCGCCGGATGTCGGCATCCTGGGCGATGTGGCGCTCGACCCCTACACCACCCACGGCCATGACGGCATCCTGCGCGACGGCTACATCCAGAACGACGAGACCGTCGAGGTCCTGATTCGTCAGGCGCTGTCGCAAGCCGAGGCCGGCGTCGACATCGTCGCGCCGTCCGACATGATGGACGGCCGCATCGGGTCCATCCGCGACGCGCTCGACAAGGACGGCTACCAGCTGACCCGGGTCTGCTCCTACGCGGCGAAATACGCCTCCGCCTTCTACGGCCCGTTCCGCGATGCGGTGAATTCCGGCGGCTTCCTGAAGGGCGACAAGACCACCTACCAGATGAACCCGGCCAACACCGACGAGGCCCTGCGCGAGGTCGCCTGCGACCTGCAGGAGGGGGCGGACATGGTGATGGTGAAGCCGGGCCTGCCCTATCTCGACATCATCCGCCGGGTGAAGGACCAGTTCGCGGTGCCGACCTTCGCCTATCACGTGTCGGGCGAATACGCGATGCTGCGCGCCGCCTCCGCCAACGGTTGGCTGAACTATGACAAGGCGCTGCTGGAGACGCTGATGGGCTTCAAGCGCGCCGGCTGCGACGCCATCCTGACCTATGGCGCGGTGGACGCGGCGAAGCTGCTCAAGCAGGGCTGAGCAGTTCGGGGCCATCTTTGAGCCGTTCAGGGCCGCGGGAAAATCCGCGGCCCTTTATCGTCAGGGCATCCCAATCGACGGAGACGCCCCGATGAGCCCGAAAATCCCCTTCCGCCCGGCCTTGGTCGCCGCCGTGCTGCTGGCCGCCTCCCCCGCTGCCGCGTTCGAGCTGCACAGCCCCGACTTCACCGACAAAGCGCCGATCCCGGAACGGAATGTGTTGGCCGGCTTCGGCTGCACGGGCGCCAACCAATCGCCGGCCCTCAGTTGGACGGAGCCGCCCGCCGGCACCCGCAGCCTCGCCGTCACCATTTACGATCCCGATGCGCCGACCGGCAGCGGATGGTGGCATTGGGTGGTGTTCAACCTGCCGGCCGACACCCGCGACCTGCCCGCCGAGGCCGGCAACCCGGAAAAGCCCGCCCTGCCCGGCGGCGCCGTGCAGAGTCGCACCGATTTCGGCACCTCCGGCTATGGCGGTCCCTGCCCGCCGCAGGGCGACAAGCCGCACCGCTATATCGTCACCGTCCATGCGCTGAAGGTGGATAAGCTACCGTTGCCGGCCGATGCGTCCGGCGCCATGGTCGGCTTCAACCTGAACGCCGCCAGCTTGGGCAAGGCGACGTTGACGGCCCGCTACGGCCGTTGATCTGTCGCGCCGGCCGGTCCTAGGATGAGGCCCATGGGTCCAGACCTTCTCGCCCGCCTGTCCCGCTTCGCCGCCCGCGACCTGCGTCCCGGCGGCGGCGACCGCCCGCATCGGCCGGAACTGTGGGCCTTCGTCGCCCATGACCGAGAACGGCTGGCCGAGGTGCGGATCGAACGCACCGCCCTCATCGCGGTTCTGGAGGGCACCAAGGAGCTGACCGACCCATCCGGCACCACCCGCCGCTTCCCGGCCGGCAGCGCCATGCTGCTGCCTCCGGGCTGGTGGGGATCGGTGGTGAACGATCCCGGCTCCGGTGGCCGCTACCGCGCCCTGGTGCTGGAGTTCCCGGCGGAGATGGTCCGGTGGCTTCTGCGCGCCCATGGCACCGATGGACTGGCACCGCGCGCCCGGCCCGGCGATTGGCATGTCGCCCTGACGCCGGCCCTGACCGACGCCATCCAGCACGCCGCCACCGGCCTGACCGCCGATCCGCCGCTGCCGGCGAAGCTGGCGGAGCATCGCTGCATGGAGGTCCTGCTGGCACTTCTGGAAGACGGCGTCTGGTGGCTGGGACCGGTGGCCCCGATGGGAATCGCCGATGCGGTGCGTCAGCTCCTGCGTACCCAGCCCGACATGCCCTGGACCGCCGAGCGCGTGGCCGGCGCGCTCCATCTCAGCACCGGCACTCTGCGCCGCCGCCTGACCGAAGAGGGCTGCTCGGTCCGCAGCATCCTGACGGAGGAGCGGGTTGCCCACGCCCGCGACCTTTTGCAGGGCGAGGGGCTGAGCGTTCAGGAGGCGGCGGAGGCATGCGGCTATGCCAACCGGTCCCATTTCGCCCGCCGCATCCGGACGGCGGTGGGCGTCAACCCTTCGGGCCTGCGGGGGCGCTGACCGGCTCGGTGCCATAGGCGCGAAGCAGCGCCGCGACCGAATCGGCGATCACCCTCTCCGGATCGGCGGTGACCGGCAGCCCCAGCATGGTCGGCCAGAACAGCACCTCCTTCATGCCACCGAGCAGTTGGGTCGCCACCACATGCGGGTCCGGCGCGTTCAGGCGACCGTGCGCATGCTGGGCGGCAAGATAGTCGTCCAGCAGCGCATAAGCCTGGCTCTTCCCGCCCTCCAGATAGTCCTGCGACAGTTCGGGGAAGCGCTGGTGCTCGGCGATCACCAGGCGGAGCAGGCCACGCACTTCCGGCCGCCCTGTATGGACCAGCAGGGAGCGCAGGAAGACCGGCAGGGCCTTCTCAGGCGGCTGGTCGTGGGAGAGCAGGCTCTGGCCGTCGGCGCTGCGGAACCCCTCATACAGGCCGGACACCACGGCCTGGAACAGCTCGCGCTTGCCGGGGAAGTGGTTGTAGACGGTGCGCTTCGACACATTCGCATCGGCGGCGATGGCATCCATCGACGACGCCTCGTACCCGTGGGTCAGGAAGGCGCGGGTTGCCGCCTCCACCACAGCATCCCGCTTCGCCGAACCGCGCGCGCCACCTCCCGTCTGAGACGTTGACATTCCCCACCCTCTAAATACACTGCACAGTGTAGTGTAGTTGTTGCCGCAGGCTCCCAGGGTAATCCGCCCGGCCGCGGCACGGGAGGGGTAAAGCGATGAAACAGCGCAATATCGGTCGTATTCTCGCGGTTTCCGAAATCGGGCTCGGCTGCATGGGCATGTCGGAGTTCTACGGCCCGACCGACGACGCTCAGTCGCTCGCCACGCTGGAACGGGCGTTGGAGCTTGGCGTCACCCATTACGACACCGCCGACATGTACGGCAGCGGTCACAACGAATCGCTGCTCGCCCGTTTTCTGACCGGCAAGCGTGACCGGGTGACGATCGCGACCAAGTTCGGCATCGTCCGCCAGCCCGGGGAGTATGCCCGGCGGGTCGACACCAGCCCTGCCTATGTCGCCCAAGCCTGCGACGCCTCGCTGAAGCGTCTGGGGGTGGAGACCATCGATCTCTACTACGCGCACCGCGTGAACCCGGACATCCCGGTGGAGGAGACGGTCGGCGCCATGGCCGATCTGGTGAAGGCCGGGAAGGTTCGTGCGCTCGGCCTGTCGGAGGTGTCGGCCGCCACGCTGCGCCGTGCCCATGCCGTTCACCCCATCGCCGCGGTACAGAGCGAATATTCGCTGTGGACCCGCGACGTGGAGGCGGCGGTGCTGCCGACCTGCCGCGAGTTGGGCATCTCGCTGGTTGCCTACGCCCCGCTCGGCCGCGGCATGCTGACCGGCGCCGTCAGCAGCCCCGACCAGTTCGCCGAGAACGACTTCCGCCGCATCGCGCCGCGCTTCGCCGGGGACAATTTCGACCGCAATCTGGCTCTGGTGGAGCAGGTGAAGGCGCTGGCAGTACAGAAGGGCTGCACGGCTGGGCAGGTGGCGCTGGCTTGGCTGCTGGCCCAGGGGCCGGAGATCCTGCCGATTCCGGGGACCAAGCGGATCAAGTACCTGGAGGAGAATGTCGGCGCCGCGGCGGTGACGCTGACAGACGCGGAGGTGAAGGCGCTGAGCGATGCGCTGCCGCCGGGCGTGGCGGCGGGGGACCGCTATACGGCGGAGGGAATGCGGGGGGTGAATGTGTGAACGGAGGATGGGGGGCCTCGCCGGCCAAGGCCCCCCGCTCTCCCTACTTCGGCGTCCCCGCCCAGACCTGGAACTGCGTGGTCTCCATCAGCATGTCGCTGTGGCCGAATGCGGTCTTGAACAGCTTGCCGACACCGGCCGTCCGCTGCGTCACCGCCATCAGCTTGCCGCGCAGCTTCAGGTACTGCTTTGTCCCCGCGACCAGCGCGTCGAGCATGCCGAAATCCTCGTCCTTGCCACGGTGGAGCGGCGGATTGGACAGGATCAGGCCGAAGCGCTCACGGGTGCCTAGCCCGGCCAATCCGTCGCTCAGCACCAGTTCGGCGTCCGGAACATTCTGGCGGGCGGCGTGCAGAGCCACCGCGTCGATGTCCAGCAACGTCAACGGAGCGCCCGGCTGGCGTTCGCGCACGGCCCGAGCAATCACCCCGGCGCCACAGCCGAAATCCAGCACGCGGGTGCCGGAGGCCACCTCCGGCAACACCTTCAGCAGGCATTCGGTGCCGGCATCGAGATGGCCGTGGGCGAACAGGCCGGGATAGGACACCAGATCCAGCGTCCGGTCGGGCAGCGTCAGGGTGACGGTCTGCCGCCAATCCTCCAATGCCCCCTTTGCCGGCGCATCGGTGCGGCGGGTCAACAGCAGCCGGGCGCGCCGCTTGATGATGAGCGTTTCCGGCTCCCCGGCCAGCCCGTCGAGATGCTTGGGTGCGCTGGTCACCCCCTCGTCATTGCCACCGGCGATCCACAGCGGGGCGCCGGGGGCAAGGCGGGAGGCCAAGGCGTGCAGGGCCATTTCGAACCCGGCCCAACCGCGCGGCAGGCGCAGCACGGCACCGTCGAACGGTCCCTCGGCCGGCCAGGGCGTGGCGGCCTGCCCGCCAACAGCGAGTCGGTTCCAAACCACCACCTCGGCCCCGCCGTCGCGGAGCGCCTCCGCAATGGCGCCGTCACTGTCGAAAGCGACAAGGATCCGACCCTGCGGCCGGATTTCGGACAGGGCTTCGGCGGCCACGTCGGCGACGGTCTGGTCGCGGTCCGTGGCCCGATTGTCGAGACGTGCCACCGTATCAGCCCTTGTCGCGCATCAGCCGCGCCTTGTCGCGCTGCCAGCTGCGTTCCTTCTCGTTCTGCCGCTTGTCGTGCTTCTTCTTGCCGGTGGCGAGGCCGATCTCGACCTTGGCGATGCCGCGGTCGTTGAAATAGACCGACATCGGCACCAGGGTGACACCCTTCTGCTTGATGCCGGCCGCGAGCTTGTCCAGCTCGCGGCGGCGGACCAGCAGCTTGCGCGGACGCTTCGGCTCGTGCTGATCGACGCGGCCGGCCTGGAGATATTCGGGGATGTACGCGTTGAACAGGTACAGTTCCCCACCCTTCAGGCCGGCGTAGGCCTCGTTCACACTGGCGCGACCGCCGCGCAGCGATTTCACCTCCGACCCGGTCAGCATGATGCCGGCCTCAAGGACGTCGTCGATGAAGAAGTCGAACCGCGCGCGGCGGTTCTGCGCCGCGAATTTTTTCGCTTCCTCGCGCGTCGCCAAGTCTCTCTCCTCTACGGCCCGTTCTGTCGCTTAGGACAACAGGCCGGCTTTGGTCATGGCTCCGCGCACAGCGGCGCGGGCGGTCTCGGAAGCCGGAACCAGCGGCAGGCGGACCTCGTCGGTGCCGAGGCCCAGCAGGCTGGCGGCGAACTTCACCGGGGCCGGGCTGGTCTCCACGAACATCGAGTCGTGCAGCGGCGACAGCACGTCGCGCAGGCGGAACGCCTCCTTCAGGTCGCCCTTGGCCCAGGCGGTCTGCATGGCGGAGCACAGCGCCGGTGCGATGTTCGCGGTGACGGAGATGCAGCCCACACCGCCCTGCGCGTTGAAGCCCAGCGCGGTGGCGTCCTCGCCCGACAGCTGGATGAAGTCGGGACCGACCTCCTGCAGCAGGCGCGACGGACGGGACAGGTCGGCAGTGGCGTCCTTCACACCGACGATGTTGGGCAGCTTTGCAAGCCGCGCCATCGTCGACACAGACATATCCACGACACTGCGGCCGGGAATGTTGTAAATGAAGATCGGCAAATCCGCCGCGTCATGGATCGCCTTGAAATGCTGGTACAGACCCTCTTGAGACGGCTTGTTGTAGTAGGGCGTGACCACGAGCGCCGCCTGCGCGCCCGCCTGCTTGGCATGGCGGGTCAGGGCGATCGCCTCGTCGGTCGAGTTGGAACCGGTGCCGGCCATCACCGGCACCTTGCCGCCGGCCGCCTCGATGCACAGTTCCACGACGCGGTTGTGTTCCTCGTGGGACAGGGTCGGCGACTCGCCGGTCGTGCCGCAGGGCACCAGTCCGTGGGTGCCCTGGGCGACCTGCCACTCCACGAAGGACTGGAAGGCCTTCTCGTCCACTTTCCCGCCCTTGAACGGAGTCAGAAGGGCGACGATGGAACCGTGGAACATGGCTGCCTCCTCAGTCGGCTTAGCTGGAAAAAAGAGTTGCGCACATTATCCCTCCCCGCCGCCCTCGGCAAGAGCGCCCGGATCTCTGTTTTCGCGGGTCTCCTCACCCTTTTCGCGGCGCTTCCCGGCGCCCTTCCCGCCGCGGCGCTGAGCCCGCAGGACATCGCCATCTATCGCGAGGCTTTCAAGCTCGCCGATGACGACCGGCTGGCCGAGGCATTGGCCGCGGCGTCCCGTGCGCAGGATCCGTTACCGGCGAAGGTTCTGCGCTGGATCGCGCTTGCCAATCCCGGCGGCGGCAGCTTCAGCGACATCGCCGCCTTCATCCGGGACAATCCGGACTGGCCGAACATGGCGGCGCTGCGCCGTCAGGCGGAAATGGCGATGCCCGACATCCCGCCGGCCGAGGTGGTGGAATGGTTCCGCCAGAGCCCGCCGCTGACCAACGACGGCTTCGTCCGCTATGCCGACGCGCTGATCGCCACCGGCAGCGTTGAGCGCGCGACCACCCTGATCCGCAAGCAATGGGCCGACGCCACCTTCACCGCCGACGAGGAGGCGACCTTCCTCGCCCACTACACGCCTTATCTGCGCCAGCAGGATCACAAGGCGCGCATCGACCGGCTGCTTTGGGCCCGGCAGGAAGCGCCGGTGCGGCGGATGCTGCCCTTCTTCGACGAGGCCTATGACACGCTGATCGAGGCGCGCATCACGCTGGACGGCGACCGTGCGGGTGCCGACGCGGCCTTGGCGCGCGTGCCGCCCGGCCTTCTGAACGATCCGGGGCTGATGTTCGACCGCGCCCGCTACCTGCGGCGCAAGGGCGACGATGCCGGCGCGCTGGAGATCATCGCCCAGGCCGGCGCCGACATGGGCCGCCCGCAGTCCTGGTGGTCGGAGCGCCATCTGCTGGCTCGCCGCGCGATGGAGCGGGGCGACTACAACCTCGCCTACCGTCTGGTCAGCGCCAACGGCATGAGCGACGGCAGCGCCTTCGCCGATGCGGAGTTCCTGTCGGGATTCCTGGCCCTGCGCTTCCTCGACAAGCCGTCGGAAGCCTTCGCCCATTTCCACAAGCTGTACCGGTCGGTCAGCGCGCCGATCAGCAAGGCGCGTGGCGCCTACTGGTGCGGACGCGCGGCCGAGGCGTTGGGCCAGACCGGCCCGGCACGGGAGTGGTATGCCAAGGCCGCGACCTACTCCACCACCTTCTATGGTCAACTGGCCTTCCGTCATGTTTCCGGCGGCGCGGTCACCCTGCCCACCCCGCCGTCGGTCTCCAGCTCCGATACGGCGGCCTTCAACAAGCGGGAGGTGGTGCGCGTCGCCCGGCTGCTGGCGGAAATCGGCGGGAACGCCGCCGATCAGGTGACCGGCTTCGTCCGCCGCATCAGCCTCGACGCCAAGACGCCGGCCGACTATGTCCTGGCCGCGAGGCTGGCGAGCGATGTCGGCCGCCGCGACTTGGCCGTCGCCGCGGCGAAGGACGCCGCCCAGAACGACGTGTTCCTGGTCGAAGCCGGCTATCCGATGATCGAAGCCCGTCCTTCGGCGCCGGAACTGGCGCTGGTCCACGGCATCATCCGGCAGGAAAGCACCTTCAACCCGACCATCGTGTCGTCCGCCGGCGCGCGCGGACTGATGCAGCTGATGCCGACGACGGCGCAGCTGGTGGCGGGAAAGCTGGGGCTGAAGCACACCAACGCGCGGCTGACGTCGGACCCCGGCTATAACGTCACGCTGGGCTCCGCCTATCTGTCCGAACTGATTGACCGCTTCAACGGCTCCTGGGTGCTGGCCATCGCCGGATACAACGCCGGCCCGAACCGTGTCCGCCAATGGCTGCAGACCTATGGCGATCCGCGCACGGAAACCATCGACGTGGTCGACTGGATCGAGCTGATCCCGATCTCCGAAACCCGCAACTATGTCCAGCGCGTGCTGGAAGCGGTGCAGGTCTATCGCGCCCGCCTGAACGGCGACCGGGCGGAACCGAACCTCGACAAGGACCTGCGGCGATAGGAAGGATAGGAGAGATCGGCCTCGCCGATCTCTCGCGTTCCCCTCGGCCAATCACGCCGTCGTCGGATTCGGCATGCCCGGCATCGGCTCGTCGGCCGGCGGGGGGACTTCCGGCAGGATGCCGGGGTTGTCGGGCACCGGATAGGGATCGGGAGTCGTCGGGCGGCCGGGCTGAGGCGGATTCGGATTGGACGGGGCCGGAATCTCGCCGGGGGTGGACGGCTTCTGCGGATCGCTCATGCGGCAACTCCTGACTGGGTGGGTTCCTCGGATAACGCTTTACTCGGCCGTCCGTTCAATCGCCCGGCCGCCGGACTGGAGGTCCTGCCCGGCCCCCTCGACCGTGTTGCAGCCGGTCAGCATGGCGGCGAGCGCCATCAGGAAGGTCAGGATCACCACCTCGCGCGCGGGGAACGGGATGGCGCGGGCGGTGGCGCGCTGCCGGCGGTTCGTGGCGTGCTGCATGGTGTCTCTCCGGTCTGGGGTGAGGGGACGGGGGTGGCGGGGATGAGCGATGGCCTGGGGGTCGTTCGTCTCTGCTTTTGACAACGGGGCTGCGGCGGCTTGGTTCCGCAACCGACCCCGCCGCCATGCAGAGAATGCAACGGTCCTTTCGGGGCTCCCGAAATCCTTGACGCGGTACGCCCACCGGGCAAGATGACCGGCTTTTGCGCAGTCTGCCCGCTTTCCGGCCAAGCCTTACGGTCCGGTCGCGCGGCACGGGCCGCCGTCATCCCTCCGTCGCCACAGGTCCAGTCATGAGCACCGCCACCCTGCCCGCCCCCGAGCCGTTGCGCGCGCGTCTTGCCGCCCACATCGGCGAGCTGTTGCGGCTGGCGGCACCGGTTATCGTCTCCCGCGCCGGGCTGATGGTGATGATGGCGGTCGATACCGCGATCGTCGGCCGCTTCTCGGCGCAGGAGCTGGCCTATTACGGGCTGGCGCACCTGCCGGGCAACATCATGGTCGGCACCGGCGTCGGGCTGCTGATGGGGACGGTGATGGTCACCGCCCATGCCTTCGGCGCCGGCGGCGACGTGGAGTGCGGCCGGGCATGGCGGCGGTCGGTCCCCTATGCCTTGCTGCTGGGCGTGCTGTTCGCACTGATCTCGCTGCTGGGCGACCCGCTGTTCCAGGCCGGCGGCCAGACGCCGGAGATGGCGGCGGGCGGCGCCCATGTGCTGGCGGTGCTGGGGCTGGGGGCGCCGGGCATGATGCTGTACATCACCACCGGCTTCTTCCTGGAGGGCATCAAGCGCCCGCTGCCGGGCATGGTCGCCATGGTGATCGGCAATCTCGTCAATGCCGCGCTCGCCTGGGCGCTGGTGTGGGGCCATATCGGGCTGGAGCCGCTGGGCGCCGTCGGCTCCGCCTGGGCGACCAGCATCGTGCGCTGGTCCATGGGGCTGGGGCTGGTCGCCTATGTCTGGTGGATGCACGACCATGACCGCTGGCAGATCCGCCTGCCGGTGTCCGGCTGGTGGAGCGGTGCCGCCCGCCAGCGTCACCTCGGCTATGCCGCCGGGCTCAGCATCGGGGTGGAGAGCGGCGCCTTCGCGGCGCTCGGCCTGTTCGCCGGCATGATCTCGCCGCTGGCGCTGGGCGCCTACACGGTTGGACTGAACCTGACCGCCCTGCCCTTCATGGCAGCGGTCGGTCTGGCGTCGGCCACCGCCGTGCGGGTTGGCGTGGCCTATGGCCGCGGCGACCGCAGCGACATGGCGCTGGCCGGCTGGACCGGCCTCGGAGTCACAAGTGCGATCCTGGCCTGCGTCGGCGTGCTCTATCGCAGCCTGCCCGACGCGCTGGGCGCCATCTACACCAACAACCCGGAACTGCTGGAGGCGGTGGCGCCGCTGATCGCCTTTACCGCCTGGATCCTGATCGCCGACGGCGGCCAGACGGTGATGGCGAACGCGCTGCGCGGCCGGCACGACGCCTGGATTCCCACCGCGCTGCACTTCTTCTCCTACGCGGTGGTGATGATTCCGGTGTCGGCCTTCCTGGTCTTCGGCCTCGGCCACGGCGCCCATGGGCTGTTCGAGGGAATTCTCATCGCCAGTCTGGTGTCGGTCACCATCCTGTCCCTGCGATTCGCACATCTCAGCCGGCGTTGAACCGGCATCAGTCGGGGCACCGACAGGGGTTTTCGGCCCCGAATCATTGTGTGCAATTGCGAGAGTTGCTATATTTCTCGGGCAAAACCTTCGGCCCGCAAGGCCAGTGACTGCCGCGGATTCCCGAGCGGCGGCGCATTCGAAGAATGAGTGTCCTGCTTGAGCAATACGCCCCTTCCTCCCGCCTCCGACATCGCGCCGATCAACATCGAAGACGAGATGCGGAAATCGTATCTCGACTACGCGATGAGCGTGATCGTGAGCCGTGCCCTGCCCGACGTCCGCGACGGGCTGAAGCCGGTGCACCGGCGCATCCTCTACGCGATGAAGGAGGGCGGGTACGACTCGACCAAGCCCTATAAGAAGTCGGCGCGCATCGTCGGCGACGTGATGGGTAAATACCACCCGCACGGCGACAGCGCGATCTACGACGCCATGGTCCGCATGGCGCAGGACTTCTCCATGCGCCTGCCGCTGATCGACGGCCAGGGCAATTTCGGCTCGATGGACGGCGATCCGCCCGCGGCGATGCGCTACACCGAGGCGCGTCTGGCCAAGGCGGCGGAAGCGCTGCTGGACGACATCGACAAGGATACCATCGACTTCCAGGCCAGCTATGACGATTCGGGCCGCGAGCCCACCGTCGTCCCGGCCCGCTTCCCGAACCTGCTGGTGAACGGCGCCGGCGGCATCGCCGTCGGCATGGCGACCAACATCCCGACGCACAATCTGGGCGAGGTGATCGACGCCTGCTGCGCCTACATCGACAACCCGGACGTCACGCTCGACGAACTGATGGAGCATGTGCCCGGCCCTGATTTCCCGACGGGCGGCCTGATCCTCGGCCGGTCGGGCAGCCGGGCGGCGCTGCAGACCGGGCGCGGCTCGGTCATCCTGCGCGCCAAGACCCATTTCGAGGAGGTGCGCAAGGACCGCACCGCCATTGTCGCGACCGAGATTCCCTATCAGGTCAACAAGGCCAAGCTGATGGAACGCATCGGCGAGGTCGTGAACGACAAGATCATCGAGGGCATCTCCGACCTGCGCGACGAATCCGACCGCGACGGCGTGCGCGTGGTGATCGAACTGAAGCGCGACGCGGTTCCCGACGTCGTGCTGGCCCAGCTGTTCCGCCACACCCAGCTCCAGACCTCCTTCGGCGTCAACATGCTGGCGCTGAACGGCGGCCGTCCGGAGTTGATGCATCTTCAGCAAATCATCGCCGCCTTCATCCGCTTCCGCGAGCAGGTCATCACCCGCCGGACCGAGTTCCTGCTGGGAAAGGCGCGCGAGCGGGCGCACACCTTGGTTGGTCTGGCGGTCGCCGTCGCCAACCTGGATGCGATGATCCAGCTGATCCGCAGCGCCCCCGATCCGGTCTGGGCGCGCGAGGAGATCATGAACCGCGAATGGCCGGTTCACGACGTCGGCCCGCTGATCGAGCTGATCGACGAGCCCGGCCGCGGCGTCAGCGAACAGGGCACCTACCGTCTGTCGGAGGTCCAGGCCCGCGCCATCCTCGACCTGCGTCTGCACCGCCTCACCGGGCTGGAGCGCGACAAGATCGGCGCCGAACTGACCGACGTCACCGACCAGATCGCCGACTTCCTCGCCACGCTCGCCAACCGGCCGAAGCTGATGGGGATCCTGCGCGACGAGCTGGTGGAGATGAAGGAGCGGTTCGGCAACCCGCGCCGCACCGAAATCCAGGATCTGGAGTTCGAGGCCGACATCGAGGACCTGATCCAGCGCGAGGACATGGTCGTCACCGTCAGCCAGTCCGGTTACGTGAAGCGCGTGCCGCTGTCGACCTACCGCGCCCAGAAGCGCGGAGGCAAGGGCCGCTCCGGCATGTCGATGAAGGCGGAGGATGCGGTCAGCGACCTGTTCGTCGCCAACACCCACACGCCGCTGCTGCTCTTCTCGAACCGCGGCATGGTCTACAAGCTGAAGGTCTACCGCCTGCCGCTGGGCAACCCGCAGGCGCGCGGCAAG
This sequence comes from Azospirillum sp. TSH20, assembly GCF_003115935.1. Classification (NCBI taxonomy): domain Bacteria; kingdom Pseudomonadati; phylum Pseudomonadota; class Alphaproteobacteria; order Rhodospirillales; family Azospirillaceae; genus Azospirillum; species Azospirillum sp. TSH20. The sequence goes on along the minus strand of NZ_LGQU01000039.1, from coordinate 53,216 downwards.
GCCTTCGTCAACCTGCTGCCGCTGATCGACGGGGAGACCATCACCACCGTCCTGCCGTTGCCGGAGGACGAGGCCGCCTGGGCCGATCTGCACGTCGTCTTCGCCACGTCGAAGGGCAACGTGCGCCGCAACCGGATGTCCGACTTCGCCAACATCCGCTCCAACGGCCTGATCGCCATGAAGCTGGAGGAGGAAGGCGAGCGTCTGATCGGCGTGCACACCTGCTCCGAGACCCACGATGTCCTGCTGGCGACCCGCGGCGGCAAGTGCATCCGCTTCCCCGTGGACGATGTGCGCGTCTTCGCCGGCCGCACCTCCACCGGCGTGCGCGGCATCAGGCTGGCCGACGGTGACGAGGTGGTGTCGCTGTCGATCCTGACCCATGTCGACGCCACGCCCGAGGAGCGCGCCGCCTTCTTCAAGATGAAGCGCGACGAAGGCCTGGAGATGGAGGGCGAGGCCGCGCCGGAAGCCGACGAGGTGCCGACGGACAGCGTCACCCTGTCGCAGGAGCGATACGAAGAACTGAAACAGAAGGAACAGTATATTCTGACCGTCTCCGACCGCGGCTATGGCAAGCGCAGCTCGTCCTACGAGTATCGCACCGCCGGACGCGGGGGCCAGGGCATCTGGAACATGGAGATGGGCGAGCGCAACGGCTCCATCGTTGCCGCCTTCCCGGTCGAATCGAACCATCAGGTGATGATGGTCACCAACGGCGGCCAGGTGATCCGCATGCCGCTGCACGACGTGCGGGTGGCCGGCCGCAAGACGCTGGGTGTCACGCTGTTCCGCGTGGGGGCGGACGAGCGCGTGGTGTCCGTCGCCACCATCGCCGAGGAAGAAGGCGAGAACGGCGTGGATACGGGCGTTGAGACTGGCGATGACGCCAACGGTTCGGTCGAGCCCACCGGTGATGCCGGCAGCTCCGCCGCGCCGAACGAATAACGGAAGGGCGTAAAGGGGAACCCATGGCGACCAGCCAGACCGAGACCAGCGAAGGTCGTCGAATCGGTGTCTATCCCGGCACCTTCGATCCGATCACCAACGGTCACATGGACATCATCCAGCGCGCCGCCCGTCAGGTCGACCACCTGATCATCGGCGTCGCCCGGAATGCCGGCAAAGGGCCGCTCTACTCCACGGACGAGCGGGTCGCCATGGTTCGCGAGGATGTGGCCGGGCTGAACGCCGCCGGGGCCAGCATCGAGGTGCGGGCGTTCGACAATCTGCTGATGCATTTCGCCATGGAGGTGAATGCCAGGGTCATCATCCGCGGCCTGCGTGCCGTCTCGGACTTCGAATATGAATTCCAGATGGCGGGCATGAACGCGCGGCTGAACCCGAAGGTCGAGACGATCTTCCTGATGTCGTCGGAGAAGCACCAGTTCATCTCCTCCCGCTTCGTGAAGGAGATCGGGCGGCTCGGCGGCGACATCCGCCATTTCGTCTCCGCCCGCGTTGCCGAGCGTCTGGCCGAGCGTTTTGCGCTTGAGGCCGGCAACGGCACGGTTCCGACGACCAGCCAGACCTGACCGGTCCGGCTCAACCGGCCGGATGGGCTTGATGGCAAAATCCTGCATTTCCCATCAAGCCCATGGTTGACCTTTCGGGCGCGTCTTTCTATGGTGCGCCCACTTCCGGCGGGGGCCAGTTTCCCACTGCCGAGCAGGATGATCCGGTAGCTCAGTCGGTAGAGCACGTGACTTTTAATCATGTGGCCGTGGGTTCGAATCCCACCCGGATCACCATCCAATTCAAGGCCTTAGCCTTCCTCAAGGGGTCGCTTTAGCGGCCCCTTCGGCGTTGTGGGGCACGGCATGGGGCACGACTTCACCTGCATGCCTCCCCCGTCCTGCATGACGGCCGAGAAAACAAAAAGCCCCGCCGAAGCGGGGCTTTTGCTGTTCTGCAACGGCTTGGCCTGGATGGCGACCCCAGCTGGATTCGAACCAGCGACCTGCCGCTTAGAAGGCGGCTGCTCTATCCAACTGAGCTATGGGGCCTTGTCCCGGGTTTGCGATCAGAAGCGCGGGCGATCGGTGCGGAAGTTGTCGGCGTAGTTGCGCGGACGGACGCGGCGGACCGGAGATTCCTGCACGGTGTAGTTCCAGCCTTCGCGCTCCGCGAACGCAATGGCCTCTTCCTTCGTTTCGAAGGACAGGCGCACCTGGTTCAGCGTGTCGCCGGAGCTGGTCCAGCCCATCAGCGGTTCCGGACGGCGCGGCGTCTCGATCTCGTAATCCAGCATCCAACGGTGAGTCTTGGCACGGCCGGATTGCATGGCCGTCTTGCTCGGCTGATAGATCCGGACGTTCATGGCTCGCTCGTCTCCCCAAATGCCTGCGGTAGCGTCCCCGGCGCGGATGGCCTGGACGCGGAGTTGTCCCCTGGCGATGGTCGGGGCGCCCGGATTCGAACCGGGGGCCTCCAGTACCCAAAACTGGCGCGCTGACCAGACTGCGCTACGCCCCGTCGCCGCGTTGTGAGATACACGAACGCCACGCCCACGGCAAGCGGACGGCGCACCGCTTTTGCGGACTTTTCCATCCAGCCTGCCGCCTAGGGCATTTGGTGCGGCGTTCGGTCGCTCAACAGCCTGTCTCCAACACCGTTCCGGATCCGTTTCATTGCCATCGCTCACCCCCGCCCCGCTTGCCGTCGCCCTGTTTCTGCCCGACTTGGAAGAGCGGCCGGACCGCCGCTCGGCGGTCGATCTCGCCCATCGATTGCTGCGCGCCGGCGTTGCGGTGGATGTGGTGGCGCCGATGGGCGGGGGACCGCTGCGCGCGGCGCTGAACCCGCCCGTCGGGCAGATCGACCTCGCCAAGCGCCATGCCGCGACCTCGGCCCTGGCCCTGGCCCGTGTGATGGCGGAACGGCAGCCGTCGCTGCTCGCCATACCGCGCGAGGTGGCGTGGGTCGGGCGGCTGGCGCTGTGGCTGGGACGCAGCGATGCGCGGCTTGTCGTGCTGGAGGGCGATGCGGAGGCTGATTTTGCGGCTATTCGTGCCGCAGCGCCTCGATGGGGTTGAGGCCGGCGGCGCGACGCGCCGGGTAAAAGCCGAAGAACACGCCGACCAGCGCGCTGACCACCACCGCCAGCACGATCGAATCGATCCGGATCAGCGTCGGCCAGCCGGCCAGTGCCGCGACCGCCACGGCGGTGCCGATGCCCAGCGCCACCCCGACCGCGGCCCCGATCAGTGACAGGGTGATCGATTCGATCAGGAACTGCACCAGGATGTCGCGCCGCCGCGCCCCAATGGCGAGCCGCAGCCCGATCTCGCGCGTGCGCTCGGTCACCGACACCAGCATGATGTTCATGATGCCAATGCCGCCGACCAGCAGCGAGACCGCTGCCACGGCGGCCAGCAGGAAGGACAGGGCGCGGGAGGACTCGTCACGGGTCGCCGACACCTCCGACAGGTCGCGCATCCAGAAATCGTCGTCCTGGCCGGGGATCAGCCGGTGGCGCTGGCGCAGCAGGTCGCGGATTTGCGCCTGCGCCTCCGCCATGTCGGCGCCGTCCCGCATCTTCACCGCCATGCTATGGATGAAGCGCGGGTTGCTCTTCGCCATGCCCGGGATGTTGCGCTTGGCGGTGGACAGCGGCACGAAGATGACGTCGTCCTGGTCCTGGCCCTGCGTGTTCTGCCCCTTCTCCGCCAGAACGCCGACGACGGTCAGCGGGGTGGAGAACACCCGCACCGGCTCCCCGATGGGATCGCCGCCGCCGAACAGGTTGCGCACCACCGTCTGACCAAGGACCACGACCTTGTTCGCCTGTGCCACATCCTCGTCCGACAGGCCGCGTCCCAGCGCGATGGTCCAGTCGCGGGCGTCCATGTAATCCGGCGTGATGCCGAACAGAATGGTGCCCCAATTCTGATTGCCGGCGACGATCTGCAGGCCCCAGCGCACCGACGGCGCCGTCACCACCACGTCGGGGATCTCCGACAGCACCGCCAGCGCGTCGTCCTCCGTCAGGGAGGATGCGGTGCCGGCGCCAAGCTTCACGCCGCTGCGGACGATGCTGCCCTGCCCCACCAGGATCAGGTTGGTGCCCAGGCTGGCGATCTGGCGCAGCACCTGATCGCGGGCGCCGGCTCCCACCGCGACCATGGCGATCACCGCAGCCACGCCGATGACGATGCCCAGCATGGTCAGCGCGCTGCGCAGCGGGTTCGCCCGCAGGGACTCGAGCGCCGCGCGCAGGGCGTCCCAGGCGGTCATGCCGCGACCTCCGGTTCCTGACGCAGATCGTCGATCAGGCGGCCATCGCGGAACTGCAGGACGCGGGCGGCAAAGCGCGCCACCTCCGGCTCGTGCGTCACCAGGACAATGGTGATGCCGCGGCGGTTCAGCCGCTGGAAAAGGCCGATGATCTCCAGGCTGGTCGCGGTGTCGAGCGCGCCGGTGGGTTCGTCGGCAAGCAGCAGCAGCGGGTCGTTGACCAGGGCGCGGGCGATGGCGACGCGTTGCTGCTGCCCACCGGAAAGCTGGGTCGGCCGGTGCCTTGCCCGTTCCCGCAGCCCCACCGAATCGAGCGCCGCCAGCGCCCGCTCCACCCGCTGGGCATGGTCGACGCCGGCATAGACCATCGGCAGCATGACGTTGGCGAGCGCGGTCTGGCGCGGCAGCAGGTTGAAGGACTGGAAGACGAATCCGATGCTGCGGTTCCGCACCGCCGCCAGCGCGTCGGTGGACAGGCCGGCGACCTCCTGCCCATCCAGCCGGTACCGTCCGGCATCGGGGCGGTCCAGGCAGCCCAGCAGGTTCATGAAGGTGGATTTGCCGGATCCCGACGGTCCCATGACCGCCACGAACTCGCCCCGGCGGATGGTGACGGTCACGTCGTCCAGCGCGTGGACGGTCTGCGGACCCATGCGATAGCGGCGGCTGAGGCGTTCGACAGCGATCAGGGTTTCGGGTGCCGTTGGATCAGAAGCCAAGGCGCGGTCCCCGGCGGCTGCCGCGGTCGGGGGCCAGGATGCCGGTGATGACCTCCTGCCCGGCCCGCAGATCACCGGACACCACCTCCGTATAGCTGCCATCGCCAATGCCGAGCCGCACCGGTATGCCAACCGCGCTGCCGTTGCCGGGGCCGGGCACCCAGACCGTCCGCATCGCCTCCGCCGCCCGGCCGGGGTCCACCAGCGCCTCGAAGCGGTCGCGCTGTTCCGGGGCGACCAGCCCGGCGATTCGCTCCAGGGTCGCGGTGCGGATTGCATTCGCCTCCACCCGACGGCGCTCGGGGTCGCCAGCCTCAGCGTCCAGGGCGGCGAAGCGGTCGCGCGCCTCCGCAACCAGGGTGGTGATGTCGCGGCGCCTCGTCTCATCCAACTTCAGCCCGTCCATCACCCGTCTGGCTGCCGCCTCCAGCGCTGCGGCGCCACGCCCGCCATTGGGGCCGCCGGTGGTCGGCGTCGGCGCCTCGGTCGAGGCCTCGGCTCCCGGCGGGCGGAAGCGCAGGGCGGCGTTTGGCAGCTTCAGCGCCGACGGCCGCTCGTCCACCGTGATGCGGAGGTTGGCGGTCATGCCCGGCAGCAGCCGCAGTTCCGGATTCTCCACCGTGATGACGACAATGTAGGTGACGACCGTCATGTCCTCCTTCGGCGCCAGCCGCACCTGCGCCACCCGCCCGGTGAAGCTGTCGCCGGGGAAGGCGTTCACGGTGAAGCGTACCGGCATGCCTTCGCGCACCCGGCCGATGTCGGCCTCATCGATGTTGGCCAGCACCTCCATCTGCCGCAGATCCTGGGCGATGGTGAACAGGGTGGGAGCCGACAGGCTGGCCGCCACCGTCTGGCCGGTGCTGACCGCCCGGTTCACCACCACCCCGTCGATGGGGGAGCGGATGACGGAGCGGTTGAGGTCGACGCGGACCAGCTGCAGGGCAGCCTCGCGCTGGGAGACCTGGGCACGGGCAACCTCCACCTGGGCGGCGGCGACCGCCAGCGAGGCATCGGCCGACGCCTCCGCCGCTTCGGCCTGCCGCTTCTGGGCGCGGGCGGCGATCAATTGGGCCTGCGCGCTGTGGGCTGCGGTTTCCGCCTTCTCCAGATCGGCGGCGGCGACGACGCCGCGTCCCTGCAGGTCGCGCCGGCGGCGCAGGTCACGGTCCGCGTCGCGCTGGGAGAGGTCGGCACGAACGATCTGGGCGTCGGCATTGGCGACGCTGGCCCTGGCGCTGGCGAGATCGGCCCGCGCCTTGTCATGCAGTGCCTGCTGCTGGATGAGCGCCGCCTTGGCGGAATCAACGTCCGCGCCGGCTTGGGCCAGACGGGCGGCCAGTTGGTCGCCGTTCAGCCGGGCGAGGATCTGCCCGCTGGTGACCCGACTGTTGAAATCGGCATACAGCTCGGCGATCTGGCCGGAGAGTTGGGAGCTGACCTCCACCGTCACCAGCGCGCTCATGGTGCCGGTGGCGGTGATGGCGCTGACCAGCGGTCCTTGTTCGACCCGCGCCAGCCGGTAGGCCGGCCCCGGTTCCGCCCGCGCCAGCACGACATAGGCGGACAGTCCGGCCGCGGCGCTGAGCGCCAGTCCGAGGAAAATCGCCGCCCGGCCGCTTGGTCTCCTGGCCATCCCAGCCCTCCGCGCCGCTCAAGCCCCGCGCGATTGATCTGGGCGAGTTTACGCGAAAGTCATGGGCGGCGGATCATCTATCCGCTCAGGGCTTGGCGATGTCGGGAGACACCACGCGGTCGCCGGGACGGATGCCCAGCCGCGAGGCCATGCCGCCGTTCAGCTCCAGGATCGCCTTCACCGGACCGTCGGAATTGACCGAGTCCAGCGATTCCGGCACCGCGCGCTCGTGGATGTTCACGATGCGGCCGTCGGGGGCGATGAACAGCATGTCGAGCGGGATCAGCGTGTTCTTCATCCAGAAGCTGGCCGGCTGCACCCGGTCGTAGACGAACAGCATCCCGGCGTCGGCCGGCATCGACTGGCGGAACATCAACCCCTGGGCCTGCTGGCCGGGCGTCAGCGCCAGTTCGACGTCGAAGCGGAACTTGCCGCCGCCCGACGTCTCGATGGTCAGCTTGGATTTCTGAAAGCTCTCCAGCGCCATCGCCGGGAAGGCGACCACCAGCAGCAGGAGCGCCACGACCGCACCCCGAAAACTCCGACTGACCATCATGACTGTCCCCGAAGGCTGAACCGGCCCGTTCCAAGTTACACGTTTTTAGGACTTCGCCAGACGGTCGAAGGCCTGGAGCTTCGCCAGCAGGGCCGGCATGTCCTTCAGCGGGACCATGTTCGGCCCGTCGCTGGGGGCGCAATCGGGGTTCTCGTGCGTCTCCATGAAGACGGCGGCGACGCCGACCGCGATGGCGGCACGGGCCAGGACCGGCACGAACTCGCGCTGGCCGCCCGAGGTGGTGCCCTGCCCGCCCGGCTGCTGGACGGAGTGGGTGGCGTCGAACACCACCGGGAAGCCGGTCTCCGCCATGATCGGCAGGGAACGCATGTCCGACACCAGCGTGTTGTAGCCGAAGCTGGCGCCACGCTCGCACAGCAGGACGCGCTCGTTGCCCGAGGCGACCAGCTTGGCGGCGACGTTCTTCATGTCCCACGGCGCCAGGAACTGGCCCTTCTTGACGTTCACCGCGCGTCCGGTTTCGGCGGCGGCGATCAGCAGGTCGGTCTGGCGGCAGAGGAAGGCGGGGATCTGCAGCACGTCCACCGCCTCGGCGACGGGAGCGCACTGGGTCGATTCATGCACGTCGGTGATGACCGGGCAGCCGAAGTGCTCGCGGATTTCCGCGAAGATCGGCAGCGCCTTGTCCATGCCCAGGCCGCGCGCGGTGGTGATCGAGGTGCGGTTGGCCTTGTCGAAGCTCGACTTGTAGATCAGCCCCATGCCCAGCGCCCTGGTCATCTCCACCAGCGCGGACGCGGTCTCCATCGCATGGTCGCGGCTTTCCATCTGGCAGGGGCCGGCGATCAGGACGAAGGGACGGTCGTTGGCAACGGTCAGGTCGCCGATCTGGACAGGGCGCGGCGTGGTCATCGGAGTGCTCCAAAACGAAAACGGGCGGGAGGGCGCCGCCCTCTCGCTCTCACCCTGCAGGGGATGGGGCAAGGGTCGGAAGACCCTTGCATCCCACTATTTCAGAAGCCGGTCAACGGCGCCCATGTCAGGACAGATGCGTGCGGAAGAACTCCACCGTCAGCCGGTTGGCCTCGTCGGCGGCGTCCTGGTCGTAATGCTCGCCGCCGGGCCGGGCGAAGGCGTGGTCCATGCCGGGATAGACCTTGGCGGTCACCCACCTGTTGTCCTTCACCCCGGCCAGCAGGGCGTCACGCTTGTCGGGGCTGGAGAACTTGTCGTTCTCCGCGACATGCAGAAGCAGAGGCTTGGAAATCTTGTCCGCCTCGCCCAGCAGGCCCTCCAGCCCGACGCCGTAATAGCCGACATTGGCGTCTGCGTCCGACCGCGTCGCCATCATGAAAGCCAACCGGCCGCCCAGGCAGTAGCCGACGCTGCCGGCCTTGCCGGTGCAGCCATCCTGCCCACGCACCCAGGCGAGCGCTGCCTTCAGGTCCTCCACCGCCTTGTCCTGATCCATGCCGTTCATCAGGGCGAAGGCCTTGTTCCACTCCGCTTCAGTCTTGTCGGTCAGTTGCACGCCCGGCTGCTGGCGCCAGAACAGGTCGGGGCACACCGCCAGGAAGCCCTGCGAGGCGTACCAGTCGCATTGCTCGCGCATCACCGCGTTGACGCCGAAGATTTCCTGGATCACCACCAGACCGCCGGCGGGCGTCACCTTGGGCTTGGCGACATAAGCCGAAAAGCGGCCGCCATCGGCCGCATCGATCATCACCTCGGACATGGCTTTGTTTTCCTCCCGTTGGCAAATCCGCCCCTGATATGGAGCGGACTTGCCCCCGGTCATCCCGCCTTTCGTCAGAATCCGACGCTGACGCCGACAAACCCACCGTAATCGCGGCGGTCCTCCTCACCCAGCCGGGCATTCAGGCCGAGCGTGCCGGTGACCGACTCCGCCAGCTTGAAGGAGGCGCCGGCCGTCAAATCGACATAGCTGCGGTTGGGCTTCGCCACCGCCACATCGTAGGCGAGCGTGGAAATGCTGCGGCTCTCCACCGTGATGCTGCGCTGGTCGTCCTTGAACTCCCGGTTCAGCGTCACCTTGGCGTAGGGCAGGACGCTGCCGAAATCGTAAGCGGCCTGATAGCCGATGCTGCCGACCAGAGAGTTGCGGGTCTGCGAGCGATAGGTGAAGCCGAACAGGCTGCTGTCCTCGCTGAAGCCCTCCACCTCCACATGCTGGTAGCGCAGGCCCAGCACCGGGCCATGGGTCAGCCCGCCCATGGTGAACTCATAGCCGCCCTCGGCGCCGATGGAGGCGTTGATGCCCTCGGTGCTGCCGCCGGTGGAATGGTCGGTGCCGTTGATGGTCACGCCGCGCCGCAGGTCGTAGTCGGCGAAACCAATGGACCCCACCCCGTTCACGAAGGCGCCGCCCATGCGGTAGACGCCGTAGCCGCTCAGCACATACTCCCGCTGCTTGTAATCGCCGCCGGTGGAGAAGCTGCCGCGGTAATGCGACGCCGTGCCGGCCACGCCGAGCAGCAGGTTCTCGGTGAAGCGCTTGTCGATGCCGACGCTGACCGACAGAGGCGTGCCGCGCACCTCCGTCTGCCCGCCGATGCCGGGATCGCCGGTGCGGTCGCTGGTCAGCCGGCCGACTCCGCCGCTGACCCAGGCGCCGGTCGTGCCCGGCTTGCGGCTCCACAGGCTGGTCGCCGCTTGGGCGAGGATGGTGGCGGTCAGCCGGTCGCGAGTGTGGATCGGCGATTCGGCAAGCTGCGCCACGTTGCCGGGGGCGGTCAGCGCGTTCAGCACGAAGTCCGACACCGCGCGATGACCGGCCGTGGTCGGGTGGACGCCGTCGGCGAACAGATAGCTCTGCGCCGCGTTCGGCGCCACCAGGGAGGCGGAGGTGCAGAGCAGCGAACTGCTGGTGGTGCAGGCGGTGCCGGTCACGTTGGCGAAGCCGAAGGATACCGGATTCGCCACCGCCGCCCGCAGCAGCGAATAGGTGTCGATCGGAATGACCGAGACGCCAGCATTCGCCAGACCCAGTGTGACCAGCTGGTTATAGCCGCTGACCAACTGCGTGATCTGCGCCGCCGCCGTCGCGCCCTGCGCCTGCCCGAACGGGGTCGATCCGATGTCGGGCACCGTCGGCACCAGGATGGTGCGCGCACCGGCGGCACGCAGTCGCGCCACCTGGGTCACCAGATCGCCAGCCGCCTGCGTCACCGTCGCCTGGGCGGTCGCCGGGTTGTTGAGCGCGGCGAAGATGTCGTTGGCGCCGCCCCAGACGGTGTAGAGCGCGTTCGGATCCGCCCGTCCGCCGGTGGAGGCGAGATAGCCGGAGACCTGCGTCGCCACGCTGGGCGCCAGGGCCGTCGGGCCTGTCGCCGGGACGCCGACCGACGTGTTCACCCGCGCGCCGCCGACCGCATAGTCGGTGCCGCCCCGCGCCGCCGTGGTGGCGGAGGTACCGAGCGCGCCGGCAAGGTTCTCCGCCCACACCGGCCCCGGATTGGTGGTGAACTTGCCGCCGAAGGGCAGCAGCGACTGGAACGCCCCGCTGTCGGTCAGGCTGTCGCCGAAGAAGATGGTGGAGGAATAGTCCGCCGCGACGGCCGGGACTGCGGAGAGCGCAGTCAGGCAGGTGGCGAGCGCGGCGATCCTGACGCGATACATGGTCACTCCCCGATCCAATTGCTTGGTTGTGCGATTTTCCGCGGATCGTCGCACAAGGTTTTCGGGGGCGCAAGGAAGCTGACGTATAGGGAAGGTGCCGGACATGAAAACGCCCCGCCTTTGGAGGGCGGGGCGCGATCAGGCTTGAATAAGACAGCTTAAGAAACCGTCAGACCAACCGGCTCTGGTCGATGGCCGCCTTGATGAAGGCGGTGAACAGCGGGTGCGGCTCGAACGGCTTGGACTTCAGTTCCGGGTGGAACTGCACGCCGATGAACCAGGGATGGTCGGGGATCTCGACGATCTCCGGCAGCTCCCCGTCAGGCGACAGACCGCTGAACTTCATGCCGCAACGCTCCAGACGCTCCTTGTAGTACACGTTCACCTCATAGCGGTGACGGTGCCGTTCGGAGATGTCGGTGGTGCCGTAGACCTCGGCGACCTTGCTGCCCTCCAGCAGCTTGGCGGGGTAGGCGCCGAGCCGCATGGTACCGCCCAGATCGCCGACCTCGGCACGACGCTCCAGCGTGTTGCCGCGCATCCACTCCGTCATCAGGCCGACGACCGGGTTGCCCGGCTTGCCCAGCTCGGTGGAGCCGGCATCCTCGATCTTCGCCATGTTGCGGGCGGCTTCGATCACCGCCATCTGCATGCCGAAGCAGATGCCGAAGTACGGCACCTTGCGCTCACGCGCGAACTGGGCCGCCCGGATCTTGCCTTCCGTCCCGCGGGAACCGAAGCCGCCCGGCACCAGGATGCCATGGACGTTCTCCAGCCGCTTCACCGCCGCGTCGTCGTCCTCGAAGATCTCCGAATCGATCCAGTCGAGGTTGACCTTGACGTTGTTGGCGATTCCGCCGTGGGTCAGCGCCTCGGCCAGCGACTTGTAGCTATCGAGCAGGCTGATGTACTTGCCGACCACCGCGATGGTGACCTCGCCCTGCGGCTTGCGCACCCGCTCCATGATGCGGGTCCAGCGCGACAGGTCCGGCTCCTTGTCGATCGGCAGGCCGAAATAGCTCAGGACCTGGGTGTCGAAGCCTTCCTCGTGATAGCTGATCGGCACCTGATAGATCGAATCGACGTCCAGCGCCGCGATCACCCGCTCCGGACGGATGTTGCAGAACAGCGCGATCTTCTTGCGCTCGTTCTCCGGAATCGGACGGTCGGCACGGCACAGCAGGATGTTGGCCTGGATGCCGACGCTCAGCAGCTCCTTCACCGAATGCTGGGTCGGCTTGGTCTTCAGCTCGCCGGCGGTCGGGATGTAGGGCAGCAGGGTCAGGTGGATGTAGAGGACGTTCTCCTGCCCGACCTCGTTGCCGAACTGGCGGATCGCCTCCAGGAAGGGCAGCGACTCGATGTCGCCCACCGTGCCGCCGATCTCGATCAGGACGAAGTCCTCGTCGGTGGCGTCGGCGCGGATGAACTCCTTGATCTCGTCGGTGATGTGCGGAATGACCTGGACGGTACCGCCCAGGTAATCGCCGCGACGCTCCTTCGCGATCACGGTGGAGTAGATGCGGCCGGTGGTGATGTTGTCGCCCTTGCGGGCCGACACGCCGGTGAAGCGCTCGTAGTGGCCGAGATCCAGGTCCGTCTCAGCCCCGTCGTCGGTCACGAAGACCTCGCCGTGCTGATAGGGGCTCATCGTGCCGGGATCGACGTTCAGGTACGGATCCAGCTTGCGCAGCCGCACCTTGTAGCCGCGCGCCTGGAGAAGCGCCCCAAGCGCCGCCGATGCCAGACCTTTGCCCAGCGAAGAAACGACGCCACCGGTGATGAAGATGTAGCGAGTCATGTCCGTCCGAAGAGCTTGAGAGCTGTTCCATGTCCCCGGAGGGGACGCATGTTTCCTGTCCCCATAGGGGGCGGATATTTCATGTCCCCGAGGGGTCGGCGCCGAAACTCACGTCGCGGACGTCGGCCCTCAAAAGAAAGAGGCGGCTTCGGGGAGGCCGCCTCGCTGTCCGCTTCGTACCCGTGCGCTGGAGATCCCTTACTGGGACACCGGCGGCGCGGGTTGGGCCGGAGCGGCCGGGGTCACCGGCTGGGCCGGAGCCGCCGGAGAGGCCGGCAGCGTGTCGATGATCGACGCCGGGCGCGAATGGCCGCCGGCCAGGATCGCAAGCACGATGCTGGTGGCGAAGAAGCAGCCCGCCAGAATGCCGGTGGTCCGCGTCAGCAGGTTGGCCGTGCCACGGGTGCTCATCATGCCGCCCATGGTACCGCCGCCGATGCCGAGTCCGCCGCCTTCCGACCGCTGGATCAGGATCACGCCGACCAGCCCGACGGCGATCAGCAGGTGAATAACCAGAATCACCGATTCCATGCGATGCTCACCCCACGCCCATCCCAAAAATCGAATAGCGCGCCACAGGCCGTCTTAAGGGCCCGTGGCGCGCGCCCATTGTTTGTACCGCGCCGCCGCGGGATATGCCAGCGCCAAAATACCCACGGCATATCCATTGGCGGCATGGCTGACACCAGCGTGGTGTATCAGCGGCAGGCGGTGGCGATGGCCCAGAAATCGTCGGCCTTCAGGGCCGCGCCGCCGACCAGCGCGCCGTCGACATTCTCCACCGCCATCAGCTCCGCCGCGTTGTTCGGCTTGACCGAACCGCCATAGAGGATGCGGACCTTGGCGGACTCGGCGATCTTGCCGTCCAGCTCGGCGCGGATGTGGGCGTGCATCGCCTTCACATCGTCCGGAGTCGCGGTCTTGCCGGTGCCGATGGCCCAGACCGGCTCATAGGCGATGACGGTGTTCTCGGCCGTCGCGCCGGCGGGGATGGAGCCGGCGAGCTGGCCCGACACCACGGCGTTCGCCTGGCCGGCGTCACGCTGCGCCTCGGTCTCGCCGACGCAAATGATGGCGACGAGGCCTTCCTTGTGGGCGGCGACCGCCTTGGCGTTGACCACGGCGTCGCTCTCGCCATGGTCGGCGCGGCGCTCCGAATGGCCGAGGATGACGAAGCGGCAGCCCGCATCCTTCAGCATAGTCGGCGCCACGTCGCCGGTATGGGCGCCGGAGGTCTTGGGCGCGCAATCCTGGCCGCCCAGCGCCAGCGGGCTGTCGGCAATCGCCTCTCCCACCGGAAACAGCAGCGGGAAGGGCGGGCAGACCAGCATGTCGAAAACGACCGGGCCGGCGCCCTTCAGCCGACCGGCGAGGTCGGAGGCGAGATCCAGCCCGTCGGCCTTCAACCCGTTCATCTTCCAGTTTCCGGCGATCAGCTTCCGGTTGGCGGTCATGGTCGTTTCCTTCTTGTCTTGGCTTTATATGGGAACTTGTGGAACGTTCTTGGCCTCTCGTGCCCCAAGCCCATAGCAAGCCCGCCGCGGAATTTCCACTCACCCGACCGGCACATCGGCCGTCGGCAGCCATAAGAGACATCTTGTAGCAGTCCCCCGGCGAAGGCCCATCAGCCTGCGGGCGAAGCCACATCAGACGAAGTGCCATGTTGCGGATGCTCCTAGGCGGAATAGCATCATTCGCAACGCACCATCCAGACGCGGCGAAGGCCTGACCCCCATGAAGAACTTCTCGGACCTGACGGAAAAGGAGCTGCTGGCGCTCGCCATTGCGCTGGAGGAGGAGGACAGCCGCATCTACGACGAATTCGCCCACGCCCTCTCCGACAATTATCCCGACACGGCCAAACTGTTCCGCGCGATGGCTTCGGAGGAGAGCGGGCACCGGCACCGGCTGCTGGAGCTGTTCCGTGCGCGATTCGGCGACCACATCCCGCTGATCCGCCGCCAGGACGTGAAGGGATTCGTGGAGCGCAAGCCGGTCTGGCTGAGCCGGCCGCTGGGGCTCGAAACCGTGCGCCGCCAGGCCGAGCTGATGGAGGCGGAGACCAAGCGCTTCTACACCCGCGCCGCCCAGCGGTCGCAGGATGCCGCCATCCGCCAGTTGCTGGGTGATCTCGCCGAGGAGGAGCGCCGGCACGAGGCCAAGGCCGAACGGCTGGAGGCGAAATACGTCTCGCCGGAGGTTCGGGAGCAGGAACACGAATCGGAACGCCGGCTGTTCCTGCTGCAGGTCGTGCAGCCGGGTCTGGCCGGGCTGATGGACGGGTCGGTCTCGACCCTGGCCCCGCTGTTCGCCGCCGCCTTCGCCACCCAGGACAGCCACGAGACCTTTCTGGTCGGACTGGCCGCCTCCATCGGCGCCGGCATCTCCATGGGCTTCGCCGAGGCTCTGTCCGACAACGGGTCGCTGACCGGGCGCGGCAGCCCGTGGCTGCGCGGGCTGGTCTGCGGCGCGATGACCACGCTGGGCGGGCTGGGCCACGCCCTGCCCTATCTGATCCCGCATTTCTGGACGGCGACCGCCATCGCCGTTGGCGTGGTGGTGATCGAACTGGCCATCATCGCCTGGATCCGCAACCGCTATATGGACACGCCGCTGCTGTCCGCCGCCTTCCAGGTGGTGGTCGGCGGGCTGCTGGTTTTCGCCACCGGCATCCTGATCGGCAGCGCCTGAGCGGCGGCGGGAAAAGCCGTTTGCGGGAATGAGCTTGTTCTTGTAACCGGACGCACGATTGTTTATGTCTGACTTGCTGTCCTAATTAGAACAAATTGAACCAACCGCGTCGCCATGGCCGATCTGAAAGCAGGCGTTAACCAGCTCTTCCTCCGCGAGGAGGAACTCCGTACCGGGATGGAGCTGCTTTTCTACGCCTATCGCGAATTCACCGCCGAACCGGACGAAATTCTGGCGGAAATCGGCTTCGGCCGCGCGCATCACCGCGTGATCTACTTCGTCGGCCGCTATCCCAAGATCACCGTTTCGGAACTGCTGGCGATCCTGAAGATCACCAAGCAGAGCCTGTCGCGCGTGCTGGGCGAGCTGGTGCGCCAGGGCTTCATCGATCAGCAGACCGGCGCCCGCGACCGGCGGCAACGGCTGCTGGAGCTGACGGAAAAGGGCGTGGAGCTGGAACGCCAGCTGTCGGAGACCCAGCGTCAGCGCATCGCCCGCGCCTATCGCATGGCGGGGGCCGAGGCGGTGGAGGGATTCCGCAAGGTGATGATGGGCATGCTGGACGAGGAGGACCGGACGAAATTCGCACCGCCCGTTCCCCCTGCCCGTCTTGCCGTGAAACGCTAAATCAGGAAACGCTGGACCGGATCAGCCGGCTTTCGATTCGGAAGTCTCCACCGGCGCTGCGGATTGGCTTTCCGCCGGCTTGTCTTCGGTTGCGCCCTGGGTTGCACCGTCAGCCGGCTTTTCGGCGGCCGCCTTTGCCTCATTGGGATTGCGGCGGCGGAAGCCGCCCTTGCGATAAACCACGTTTTCGGAGGCACCCGGCGGGCATTGGACGATGTTCCCCCCCTTCGCGAGGAAGGCGCGGGTCATGTCGGCGAGGTCTTGGGCGTCCAGGTCCTTGGGGTCGTTGGACCTGTGGTGGTCGGCCATCGTGATCGCTCCTCGTGTCTCTCGGCCCTCGTAGAGGACATATGGAGGATAACACGGTTCGAGGCCGAAACGGCCAAACGCTTACACGCCTGCCCGCCATGCATACCCAAGGTATGTCCCGCATGGTGCCCCTATGTCGATTGCGGGGAGCCGCGTTATAGTCCCGTCATGACCGAAGATCAGCCCCACATCCTGGTCGTCGACGACGACACCCGCCTGCGCGAACTTCTGCGCAAGTATCTCGCCGGAAACGGCTTTCTGGTCAGCACGGCCCGCGACGCCGCCGATGCGCGGGCGCAGCTGGGCGGGCTTGCCTTCGACCTGCTGGTGCTCGACATCATGATGCCGGGCGAGTCGGGGCTGTCGCTGACCGAATCGCTGCGGCGCGAGCGCGACCTGCCGATCCTGCTGCTGACCGCCCGCGACGAGCCGGACGACCGCATCGCCGGGCTGGAGGCCGGGGCCGACGATTATCTCGCCAAGCCCTTCAATCCGCGCGAACTGCTGCTGCGCATCAACTCCATCCTGCGCCGGCAGGCCACGCGCCCGCCGGAACCGGCGGCCCCGCCGGCTGTCCCCGTTCGGCTGGGTCCGCTCATCTACCTGCCCGACCGCGACGAGCTGCGCCACGGCGACGAGGTGATCCGCCTGACCACGGCCGAGGCCAGCCTGCTGCGCATCCTCGCCGCCTCTCCCGGCGTGACCTTTACCCGCGATGAACTGACGGAGCGCAGCAAGGTCGCCGGCAACGCCCGCACCGTCGATGTCCAGGTGACACGCCTGCGCCGGAAGATCGAGGCCGACCCGCGCGAGCCGCGCTATCTCCACACCGTCCGCGGCGAGGGCTATGTGCTGAGGCCCGATCCGTGACGGCGGCCGGCAGCAGCGGACGGGCCGGCGCCGACGGCGCCGCGGCCAGCCGGGCGGCGGCGCGGCGCGCCGAACGTCGCCGGCGTACGCCGTTCCTGAAGCGCTTCCTGCCGCGCACGCTGTTCGGCAGGTCGCTGCTGATCATCGTCACGCCGGTGATCCTGGCCCAGGCGGTGGCGACCTGGATCTTCTACGACCGCCATTGGGACACGGTGACCAACCGGCTGGCCTATGCGGTCGCCGGCGATATCGCCACCGTCATCGCGATGCTGGAGCGGGACCCGTCGCAGGACGGCCGCGACTGGACGCTGGCCACCGCCGCCCGCACTACGGACCTGATCGTCACGGTGGAGCCGGACCAGACCCTGCCGGACAAGCCCCGGGAGCTGAGCGGTCTGCTGGAACGCACGCTGGGCAAGGCGTTGGACGAGCGGGTCGGCCGCCCCTTCACCATCAACACCCGCGTCGCCCATGAATGGTACGAGATCCGGGTGCAGATGGCCGACGGCGTGTTGTCGGTGATGTCGCCGGAACGCCGGCTGTTCACGCCAACCAGCTATATCTTCATCCTGTGGATGGTCGGATCGGCCATCGTGCTGTTCGCCGTTGCCATCCTGTTCATGCGCAACCAGATCCGGCCGATCAAGCGGCTGGCCATCGCCGCCGACGCGCTCGGCAAGGGCCGCGACGTCTCCAACTTCAAGATGGAGGGTGCGACGGAGGTGCGGCAGGCGGCCTCCGCCTTTCTGCTGATGCGCGAACGCATCCAGCGCCAGATCAACCAGCGCACCGAGATGCTGGCCGGCGTCAGCCACGATCTGCGCACGCCGCTGACCCGGATGAAGCTGGCGCTCGACATGATCGAGGATCCCGAGCTGGATCCGGAGGTGGAGGAGCTGAAGGCCGACGTCGCCGAGATGGAAACCATGATCGAAGGCTATCTCGCCTTCGCCCGCGGCGAGGGGACGGAGGCGGTGCAGCCGACCGACCTGACCCGCCTGCTCAACGAGGTCGCCGCCGGCGCCCGGCGTGACGGAACCGAGGTGACGCTGACCGCGCCGGAGGGGCTGATCCTGCCGCTGCGTCCGAATGCGGTCCGCCGCTGCATCGCCAACTTGCTGGTCAATGCCGGCCGCCATGCCGGCACCGCCTGGGTCAAGGCCGAACCGAAGGACGGCATCATCGAGATCACGGTGGACGATGACGGCCCGGGCATCCCCGCCTATCTGCGCGACGACGTGTTCAAGCCCTTCTTCCGTGTCGACAGCAGCCGAAATCTCGACACCGGCGGGTCCGGCCTTGGGCTGACCATCGCGCGGGACGTGGCACGCGGCCACGGCGGCGACATCACGCTGGACGACAGCCCCTATGGCGGCCTGCGCGCGGTGATCCGGCTGCCGGTATGATCCAATGACGTGATTCCATGAAAAAGCCCGCCTTCATTCAGGCGGGCAATTCATGTCATGCAATGACTGCCTCGTCCCCCACCTTCCCGGCGAACCGGCAAGGTGGGGACGGGGGCAATGGACGGGCGCGTGGTTACTGGTTCGCCGCCGCGGCAACGACGTTGGCGCCGGCCAGCTCGCCGCCGATGCCGTTGTTCAGCGCCCAGATGGCGGCCTGCGTACGGTTGGAAGCGTTGATCTTGCGCAGCAGGCTCTTCAGGTGAACCTTCACGGTGGCTTCCGTGATGTTCAGGTGGTTGGCGATCATCTTGTTGCTGTCGCCGTTCAGCAGGCAGCGCAGGATCTGCACCTCGCGCTGAGAGAGGCCCTTGCGCGACACCGGCATTTCGGTGCCGTTGCCGTTGACGCGGCCGGAGATCAGCAGCGCCGCCAGATGGGTCGGGAACACCTTCTCGCCCATCATCACCAGCTTCAGCGACTGGGCCAGCGCGTCGGACGACAGGTCCTTCATCAGGTAGCCGTCGGCACCGGCCTCCAGCGCGTTGGCGAGACGGCGGGTGCACAGGTCGCTGGTCAGGATGACCATGCGGGTTTCCGGAAGCAGGGCGCGCAGGCGGCGCATCCCGTCGGCTTCCTCGTCGCCGCCATTCTGCAGGTCCAGAAGGACAAGCTGAGGCCGCAAGCCGCTTTCAACCGACCCCAGCGCCTCCCGCAGGTTTCCCGCCTCGGCAACGATCTGGAAGGGCGAATCATCGAGCAGGCGCTTCAACCCCTCGCGAAACAGCTTGTTCGAGTCGACTAGAAAAGCGCGCACTGAGTCCATCGTCCGCTCCCGCAATTTGGTCCATCGTCATGACGTGGTGGCCAGGGTGAAGGCCGTTGTACAGAGAAGGGTCGCGACGCATTGGCGTTTCAGCGATTACCCCTCGATAGCTCCGGCAGGCCGTTATTTAGGGTGAGGTTACCCCCGTGTCGTGCCCTACGGTACCACTCTCCAGAGTTAAAAGAAGAACGCATTGGGCATATGCGCAAAGCCTCTCCAAGATTGCCGGTTCCAAAGATATCACAGTAGCGAACATTGACGCGCTCGAAGGCGTTAACTGTTTTGTTAACCACCACTTATTTGCGTAAGGCAGCCTCTCTTAAGCGAGGAAGGGCACAATTTTCTCACACGAAGTTGCATCGGCAGCCGCCGACGTGGTGATGCCAACAGATAACCCGAATGGAGGGGGTGCACTTTCGATATAGTTGCGCCTGCGGCCATGGTCGTACCGCTTGACCGGTCCGGGCCGCGCATGCGCATGTCTGCCGGCTTCCGCCGCCCGGCGGGTACAGGACGAGGACGGGATGGGCTGGCAGATCATCGTCGCCGCCATGGCGGGCTATTTGGTGCTGCTGGGGCGCAGTGCGTGGAAGCAGGGCGAGTTCCGCCAGTTCCTGCGCAGCCTCGCCATCGTCGGCACCCTGTGCGCACTGCTGGCCGGCGCCGTTGCCCTGGCGATGCTGCTGGACCGGACATAGGCGGCTCAGCCGCCTCCCCGCCCCTCTTCCCACCGCCGCAACAAAAAAGGCGCCGGCGGTTTCCCGCCGACGCCCCATTCTGGACGCACTTGTTCGTTCCCCGCAGCCGGTCAGCTGAGCGGGATCGCCACGAAACGCAGGTCGCCCTTACGGTCGACCAGAAGCAGGACGGACTTCTTGTTCTGCTCCTTGGCCTTCTGGACCTTGGCGGTCACGTCCTCGGGCTTGCGGACCTCTTCCTGGCCGACCTCGATGATGACGTCGCCCGCGCGCAGGCCCTTTTCCGCCGCGGTGGAGTTGCCGGCCACATCGGTGATGACCACGCCCTTCATGTCGGGCTTGATCTCATACTGCTGGCGCAGCTCCGGCGTGATGGCGGTCAGCTTCATGCCGAGCGATTCGGTCGGCTTCTGGGCCGGGGCCTTTTCCTTCGGCTGCTGCTTGTCTTCCGGACCGGCGGCGAGCAGACCCTGCTCTTCCGCGGCTTCCAGCTCGCCGACCTTGACCTGAACGGTCTGCGACTTGCCCTTGCGCCAGACTTCGACCGGGACGGCCTTGTCGATGCTGGTTTCGGCGACGACGCGCGGCAGGCGCCGCATCTCGTCGATTTCCTTGCCGTCGAACTTGGTCACCACGTCGCCGGCCTGGATGCCGCCCTTGGCGGCGGGACCTTCCGGCGTGACGGAGGCGACCAGCGCACCCTTGTGGTTGGGCAGGCCCAGACTTTCGGCGATCTCCGGCGTCACCGCCTGGATGCGCACACCCAGCCAGCCGCGGCGGGTCTTGCCGTATTCCTTCAGCTGCGCCACCACCTGCTTGGCGAGGTTGGACGGGATGGCGAAGCCGATGCCGACCGACCCGCCCGACGGCGAGAAGATGGCGGTGTTGATGCCGATGACCTCGCCGTTCAGGTTGAACATCGGGCCGCCGGAATTGCCGCGGTTGATCGAGGCGTCGGTCTGCAGGAAATCGTCATACGGGCCGGCGTCGATGTTGCGCTGGCGCGCCGAGATGATGCCGGCGGTGACCGACCCGCCCAGACCGAACGGGTTGCCGATGGCCAGAACCCAGTCGCCGACGCGCATGGCGTCGCTGTCGCCGAAGGGCACGGCGACCAGCGGGTGGCTGGTCTTGATCTTCAGCAGGGCCAGGTCGGTCTTGCTGTCCTTGCCGACCAGCTCCGCCTTGATGTTGGTATCGTCCTGCAGGATGACGGTGATCTCGTCGGCGTCCTGAACGACGTGGTTGTTGGTGACCACATAGCCGTTCTTGGCGTCGATGACGAAGCCGGAACCCAGCGAGGTCGCCTTACGCTGCGGCTGGTCCTGCTGCTGCTGGCGGTCGAAGAAGTCCCGGAAGAAATCCTCGAAGGGCGAACCCGGCGGGAATTGCGGGATCTCCGGCCGCTGACCCGGCGGACGCTGCGGGGCGTTCTGGCTGGTGGAGATGTTGACGACCGCCGGCAGCAGCTTTTCCGCCAGATCGGCGAAGCTGCCGGGCGCATTGCGGGGCGGCGTTGCCGCCTGGGCTTGGGCCGCCTGGGCCTGGGCGGGTGCGGCACCGGCCAGCGCGCCGATGACGGCACCGCCGGCCATGACCGAGGTCATGCCCCAGACGATGGCGGCGACCAGCGGCCGGACGCCCGCCTTGCGAGGCCGGGCTTCGGCCACGGCGCCGCGCGTGGCGGGTTCGAAGTTGGGTATGCGAATCAACGTGCTCTCCCTACCAGACGTCCGGCCGATTCCGTGGGCGGGAGCGGCCGCCCGGTTCTGGGCCATATATGTGTTGGGCCACGAGTATGGCCGCAAGATGGCGTGCCGGTCCAGTCGGCACCAGTGGAAATCTTAAGCCTTCGGATTTCCATTGAACCAATGCTGCGGACCTCCTGCCGTGGAAACAGGATGCCGAACATGCCTGCGGCCGGATCGGGGTTGAACCCGACCCGGCCGCAAGACCGCGTCAATCCCGCCTTGCGGGGCCTTACTGCGCCGGCGCAGGGGCCGGTGCGGGAGCGGGAGCCGGAGCAGCGGCGGCAGCCGGACCACCGCCCGCCTGCGGACCCGGGCCGCTGAAGTAGCGGAAGAACTCCCCGTTCGGCGACAGCACCATGGTGGTGTCGTTGCCGTTCAGCGACTTCCGGTAGGCTTCGAGCGACCGGTAGAAGCCGTAGAAGCCGGGGTCCTGCGACGTCGCCTCGGCGATCAGCTTCAGCGCGGTGTTGTCGCCTTCGCCGCGCAGGATCTGCGCGTCGCGCTGGGCCTCCGCGATGATGACCGTGCGCTCGCGTTCGGCGCGCGACTTGATCTGCTGCGACTGTTCCTGACCCTGGGCGCGGGCCTCCGCCGCTTCGCGTTCGCGTTCGGAGCGCATGCGGGCGAAGATCGACTGGCTGGTCTCTTCCGGCAGGTCGGCGCGGCGGATGCGCACGTCGACGATCTCGATGCCGAAGCGCTTGGCCTCGTCGTTCACCTGCTGCTTGATGTCGGTCATGATGCGGGCACGCTCGTCCGACAGGACGGCCAGCACCGTGACGTTGCCGAGCACGCGGCGCAGCGACGAGTTGACGATCGAGTTCAGGCGGGTTTCGACCACCGCCTCGGTCCCGGCGGTCTGGTAGAAGCGCAGCGGGTCGTGGATGCGGTAGCGGGCGAAGGCGTCGACGTCCAGGCGCTTCTGGTCGGCCAGGATGACCTGCTCCACCGGCGGGTCGAGGTCGAGGACGCGGCGGTCGATCAGCCGGACTTCCTGGATGAAGGGGATCTTCACCTGCAGGCCCGGTTCGCGGATCACCCGGCGCGGTTCGCCGAACTGCAGAACCAGCGCCTGCTGGGCCTCGTTGACGGTGAACAGCGAAGACGACGCGACGATGCCGAGGGCCACGATGGCGATGCCGGCGATGGCGAGGGTGCGTTTCATGATGCGATCCTCCTCACTGGCCGGACATTGAAGAATTCTGGGGCGGGTTTTGCGACAGCGAGGACAGCGGCTGGGTCTGCGTGCCAGACCGTGCGCCGCCCTGGCTGCCGCTCTGGTTCGGCTGCGCCTGGCGCGGCGCCTGCTGCTGCGGCGCGGGCACCGCGTGCGGGGCCAGCTGGTTCAGCGGCAGATAGGGCACGACGTTCTGCGCCGATCCGTCGACGATGATCTTGTTCCGGCCTCGGAAGATTTCCTCCATGGTTTCCAGATACATGCGCTTGGCGGTGACGTCCTTGTTCAGCGCATAGGCCTCGTACACCTTGCGGAAACGCTCGGCATCGCCCTGCGCCAGGCTGACCACCTGCTCGCGATATGCCGAGGCCTCCTGCACCAGCCGCTCCGCCTCGCCGCGGGCGCGCGGGATGATGTCGTTGCGGTAGGCTTCCGCCTCGTTGCGGGCGCGTTCGCGGTCGGCGCGGGCACGCTGCACGTCGTTGAAGGCGTCGATGACCGGCTGCGGCGGATCGGCCTTCTGCAGCTGGACCTGGGTGATCTCGATGCCCGACTGATATTCGTCCAGCATGGTCTGGAGAAGCTGGCGGGTCGAGGTTTCGATCTGCTGGCGCGCCTCGGTCAGGGCGGGCTGCAGGTCGGTGCGGCCGATGACCTCGCGCATGGCGCTTTCGGCGGCCTTCTTCACCGTCACTTCCGGTTCGCGGATCTTGAACAGGAAGTTGCCGGCGTCCTTGATGACCCAGAACACCGTGAAGTCGATGTCGATGATGTTCTCGTCGCCGGTCAGCATCAGCGACTCGTCTGGCACGTCGCGGTCGGTGCGGCCGCCGCCGACGGAGGAACGGTAACCGACCTCGATCCGGTTGACGCGCGTCACCTTGGGCAGCAGCACCGTCTCGATCGGCGACGGCAGGCGATAGCGCAGGCCGGGCTGCTCGGTGCGGGTCCACTGGCCGAAGCGCATGACCACGCCCTGCTCGTCCGCCTCGACGCGGTAGATACCGCTGGCGAGCCAGATCAGGCCGAGCACGCCGGCGACGAGCGCGATGCCACGGCCGCTGCCGAAGCCGCCGGGCATGGCGCGGCGCAGACGATCCTGGCTGCGGCGCAGGAGATCCTCAAGGTCGGGAGGCTGCGGGCCACCGCCACCGCCGCCATTTCCCCCGCCCTGGGGACGCCCCCACGGGTTGCCCGGGCCGTTGTTGCCCGGCGGGGGACCCCAGGGGCCGCCACCGCCGCCCCCACCTTGATTGTTCCACGGCATCCGACTGTGTCCCCCTCTGCGATTCGTCCCATCATGTGGAAGCGCAACGGCTTAAGCCCCGCGCATCCCTTTACCGATCTCGTCCGTCGGTCCTATAGTCCCCCATACCCTTCGGCAAGGATTCCACCAACGGATATCCGCCAATATCGGGAAGACAGCGGAGTTTTCAACCATGGCGCAGATCAGCGAAGCTCAAGTCATGCAGGCGCTGAAGACCGTCATCGACCCGGACCGGGGCGGCGACATCGTCAGTTTGGGCATGTTGTCGGGCCTCGTGGTGCGCGACGGCCATGTCGCTTTTTCCATCGAAGTCGACCCCAAGCGCGGCGCCCAGGCCGAACCGCTGCGCCACGCGGCGGAGAAGGCGGTCGATGCCCTGCCCGGCGTCCTGTCGGTCACCGCGGTGCTCACCGCCCATCGCGCCGCGCCCCAGGCCGCACCGCAGCAGGGGCATTCGCATGGCGGACATGGCCACTCGCACGGGCATTCGCATGGCGGTGCGCCGCAAGGTGACCCTCAGAAGCCGCTGGTCCCCGGCGTGAAGGCGATCGTCGCGGTGGCGTCGGGCAAGGGCGGCGTCGGCAAATCGACCACCGCGGCCAATCTGGCGCTGGCTCTCGCCGCCAACGGGCTGAAGGTCGGGCTGCTCGACGCCGACATCTACGGCCCGTCGATGCCGCGCATGATGGGCATCTCCGGCCGCCCCAACAGCCCCGACGGCAAGCGCCTGGAGCCGATGGAGAATTACGGCATCAAGGTGATGTCCATGGGCTTCCTGGTGGCCGAGGACACGCCGATGATCTGGCGCGGCCCCATGGTGATGAGCGCGCTTCAGCAGATGCTGCGCGACGTGAATTGGGGCAATCTCGACATCCTGGTCGTGGACATGCCGCCCGGCACCGGCGACGCCCAGCTGACCATGGCCCAGCAGGTTCCGCTGGCCGGCGCGGTGATCGTCTCCACCCCGCAGGACATCGCTCTGCTGGACGCCCGCAAGGGCCTGAACATGTTCCGCCGCGTCGATGTGCCGGTGTTGGGCATCATCGAGAACATGAGCTATTTCTGCTGCCCCAACTGCGGCCACCGCACCGACATCTTCAGCCACGGCGGCGCCCGCAAGGAGGCCGACGATCTCGGCATGGAGTTCCTGGGCGAGATCCCGCTGCACCTGTCGATCCGCGAGACCTCCGACCAGGGCCAGCCGATCGTGGTGTCGCAGCCCGACTCCGAACACGCCCAGGCCTACCGCCGCATCGCCAACCGCCTGTGGGAAAAGATCGGCGGCGGCACCGGCGGCCGCGCGGCGCCGCGCATCGTGGTGCAGTGAGGGTGTGGGGGTGCCCGCATGGGTGCCCCCTCCCCGACCCTCCCCCGCTTACGCGGGAGAGGGGGTTAAGTGCCAGAGCGGCGGCAGTCCCCTCTCCCGCGAAGCTCTCGCACAAAGCTATGCTTTGTGCTGACGCGGCAGGCGGACCGTAGGTCCGCTGAGAGCGGGGGAGGGTTAGGGAGGGGGCAAAGGAAGCCGACCCTCACCCATACCGCCGCAGCGCCTCCACCGTCAGCCCCAGGCCGACGGAGCCGAAGATGTTGCCCTCCACCACCCGCGCGCCCGGCGCCTCGGCGAGGATCGCGGCGCGGACCTGGGGCAGCAGGGTGGAGCCGCCGGTCAGGAACACCGCGTCGATGCGGTCGGCGGTCACCCCGGCATCGGCCAGACAATCGCGGATGCGCGAACCGATGCGGGCCGCCAGCGATCCGGTGGCGCGGTTCAGCGCATCCCGGTCCACCGCCAGCGCCAGATCCCCGTCGCCCCAATCCAGCGCCAACTCCGTCGCCTCATGGTCCGACAGCGCGATTTTGGTCCGCTCCACCGCCATCGCCAGCGCGTGGCCCTGGCGGTGCTCGACCACGCCGATCAGGCGCTCGATCTTCTCGGGCTCGGCGGAATCGCGCTGCAGCCGCTCCAACTCGGCCATCGCCTTGGCGGTGTAGAGGAAGTTGATCTTCGCCCAGGTCGCCAGATCGAAATAGATGCTCCGGGGGGCCAGCAGTCCGGCACGCTTCATGGCGCTGCCAAACCCGAGTTCCGGCATGGCGGTGGCGAGGCTGAGGTCGCGGTCGAAGTCGGTGCCGCCGACGCGGATGCCGTCATTCGCCAGAATGTCGCCGGCCCGGTCGGCCTTGCCGCGGCGTTCCGGCCCGATCCGCACGACCGAGAAGTCCGACGTGCCGCCGCCGATGTCGGCGATCAGCGCCAGTTCCTCCCCGGCGACCTGCTGCTCGTAATCGAGCGCGGCGGCGATGGGTTCGAATTGGAAGGAGACGTTGCGGAATCCGGCCGCCCGCGCGATCTGCCCCAGCGTCTCTTCCGCCGCAGCATCGCCGGCCGGGTCGCCG
The DNA here is from genome assembly GCF_003115935.1 of Azospirillum sp. TSH20. Lineage (NCBI taxonomy): Bacteria > Pseudomonadati > Pseudomonadota > Alphaproteobacteria > Rhodospirillales > Azospirillaceae > Azospirillum > Azospirillum sp. TSH20. The sequence goes on along the minus strand of NZ_LGQU01000039.1, from coordinate 26,652 downwards.
TCGACGAAATGGACAGGGCGGCCGACGACGACGTCGCCCAGTTCGCCGCCCATCGCCTCTTCCGCCCGCTTCTTCACCAGATCGAGGAAGGTGCCGATCACCGCGCGGAAGCTGATGCGGCCCTTGCGGAGCGCGGTATCGGCGTCGATCAGGTCGGTGCCGAGCATCGACTTGATCGAGCGCATCAGCCGCCCCTCCACCCCCGACACATAGCCGTCGATGGCGGCTTGACCGATGGTGGTCCGGTCATGCTCGAAATCGAAGAACACCGCGGTCGGCAGGGTCGTGCGCGTGCCGTCCAGCGCCAGCAGCCGGAAGCCGTCCGCGTCCTGCACGCCCAGCGTCGTGTTCGAGGTGCCGAAATCGAGCCCGCACGCCGTCATGTCCCGCCTCCTGCCCGGATGACCGGTGCGGCCACCCGCCGCACCGGAAAAGGGGCGAGCGTATAACGGCTCCGGCGCGCCGGATCAAGCACCGCGCCTGAAATTCACCAGGAGTGGCGCATCCGCCGGGCACCCAGCGGACGGCTCGCCAGCACCACCGGCAGCAGGAACAGGGTCAGGTTGGTCCAGGAGAAGGAACGCTTCCGTCCATCCTCCCTGCCCCGGCTGTGCTCCTGCCGCCGTTCCATCCAGCCACCGCTGGCTCCCTGATATTCCGGCATGGCGGTCATCACCCCGCCGGACGTGGCCGGCGCCGAGCGGTTCTGGAACATGTCGCGCTCGATGGTGTGGGCCAACGCCCGTTCGGTCATCTGGGGCGCCATGGCGTTGCCGACGGCGGCGAGACGGCCTTCGGCGCCGACGAACAACTCGCGCTGGGGATTGCGGGCCAGCGACAGGATGGCGGCGGCGACCTCCTCGGGCGGGTGGATCGGGTTCAGCGGCTTGACCGCGCGGCCGGTGTAGTTGGCGGCATGCTGCCACAGCGGGGTATCGATGGAGGCAGGCATCACCATGCAGACATGGATGCCCGGCTCGTCCACCAGTTCCTGCCGCAGCGATTCGGAGAAGCCGCGCACGGCGAACTTCGCCGCGGTGTAGGGGGTGGCATAACGCTGGCCGATGTTGGACACCATCGACGCGGTGTTGATGATGATGCCCTCGCCACGGTCGAGGAAATGGGGCAGCACGGCGCGGCAGCCATGAACCATGCCGAAGAAGTCGGTGCGCACCACCTGCTCGAACACCTCGTCGGGAATGTCCTCGAAGCGGCCGAAGGCGATGACGCCGGCATTGTTGACCCACACGTCGATGCCGCCGAAGGCCTGAACGGCGCGGTCGGCCAGATGCTGCATCGCGCGCTGGTCGGTCACGTCGGTCGGCACCACCATGGCCCGGCCGCCGGCCTCGACGCATTCCTCCGCGACTTTGTGCAGGGCCGCCATCCGCCGGGCGGCGAGGATGACCGCCGCCCCCTGGCGGGCGAATTCCAGTGCGGTCGCCCGGCCGATGCCGCTGGAGGCGCCGGTGATGACCACCACCTTGTCGTCCATAGAACGCTTCGCCATGACCGCCATCCTTCCATTCCGGTTTCGTCGATTGCGCCGTACAACAGCGCCGGTTGACGAAAATCCCGGATGCGACCTTTCGGCCGCCGGTCTGGAGAAGCGGGCGGGAACCCGCTACAGTCATGCGTCCTTGAAGGAATTCGTCCTCAACCAGTGTGGAGCGGGCTCGGTGCCGGCGAGAGAGCTTGACGTGAAGGGGCTGCATTGCCCGTTGCCCATCCTGCGCACCCGCGCCTTGCTGAACGGGATGGAGACCGGGGAGGAACTGGTGGTCTATGCGACCGATCCGGCCTCCGTCATCGACTTCCGGCACTTCTGCAACACGACCGACAACGCGCTGCTGTCGCACGAGACCCAGCCGGACGAGGTCCACAAGACGGTCTTCATCTACCGCATCCGCCGCGGCGGTTGAGGCCTCCGCCGCCACCCGCCCGCCGTCCCGCGAAAGGTCCTCCCGATGCTGCTTCCTCCCGCCTCCCTGCCGCCGCTGCGCCCCGGTGCCGTGATCCATGGCCCCGGCTCCTACGGCGTCGACGCGCTGCTGGACGGCTTCACGGCGGAGTTGAAGCGGCGCGGCTTTCGCGTCGGCGGGCTGGTGCAGCGCAACCACGGGCCGGGCGACGATTGCGCCGAGCGGATGGAACTGGTCGATGTCGCCACCGGACGCGCCTATGACATCACCCAGAAGCTGGGGCGGGAATCGCAGTCCTGCCGCGTCGACCCGACCGGCGTGGCCGAGGCCAGCCAGGCGATCCGCAATGCCGTCGCATCAAGGGTCGACCTGCTGGTGATCAACAAGTTCGCCGGTTTGGAATCCCATGGCGACGGCCTGTCGGACGAGATGCTGACCGCCATCGCCGAGGGCATCCCCCTGCTGACCAGCGTCGGCAGCCGCTATCTCAACGAATGGCAGACCGCCACCGGCGGATTCTGCGACCTGCTGTCGCCGGTGCCGGACGCGCTGTGGCGCTGGTGGGGGCCGCAGCGGATGTATGTGGACCTCGTCCAGGGCGTCGCCGATGCCGAGGTCCGCCGCGTCGTCACCGGCGACAAGTGGGTTCTGGTGGAGACCGCCGATGGCCTGGGCGTCGCCGCCCGGCAGGCTCCGGCGGCCGAGGACGATCCGCAACGCTGGGCCGGCCGGTCTTTGCGCGATCTCGCCGCGATGGCCGCCCAATCCTGGGATCCGCTGGAGATCGCGGTCGGCGTCGCCGCCCTGAACGCGCATTACAACCGGCCGGACGTGACCGGCGTCCCCGGCAATGGGCTCGACCTGTTCGCCTCGGTGGAGGGCCGGGTGGTGGTGATCGGCGGCTTCCCCCAGCTTGCCCGCCGCCTGCCGCGCGCGAAGGTCATCGACCTGAACCCCCAGGATGGCGAATATCCGGAGGCCGCCTGCGATTGGCTGCTGCCGGGGGCCGAGGCGGTGGCCATCACCGCGTCCGCCTTCGCCAACCGCACCCTGCCCCGCCTATTGCGGGTTTCGGCCGGCGCGACGGTGGCGATGATCGGCCCCGGCACGCCGCTGACCCCTCGCCTGTTCGACTATGGCGTCCATTCGCTGGCCGGTTTCGTCGCCATCGACCGCGAGGCGGTGGTGCGCACCATCGCCGGCGGTGGCGGATCGCGCGATTTTCATCCCTATGGCCGGATGGTCACGCTGCACCGGCCACCCCACTCTTAACCGAACAAGAACACCGGAGGAGTTGAGACCCCATGGCCGATCTGGACCACCAGACCCGCATCGAACTGGAAGCCGCCGCCTTCCGCGGACTGGTCGAGCATCTGCGCAAGCGCACCGACGTGCAGAACATCGACCTGATGAATCTCGCCGGCTTCTGCCGCAACTGCCTGTCCAAATGGTACGCGGCGGCGGCCAAGGAACGCGGTGTCAAGCTATCCGACGAGGAGGCCCGCATCGCCGTCTATGGCATGCCCTATTCCGAATGGAAGCAGAAGCACCAGAAGGAAGCCACCCCCGAACAGCAGAAGACGTTCGAGGACACCAAGCCGCTGCATGCAGAGATCAGCGGGCACCGGTAAGGTGAAGCGACGGGTCCCCCTCCGGTCCGCTGCCGACGCAGGGACCGGGAGGGGGCACCGCTTCAGGCGCTCACCGAAAAGGGCTGCACCACCGCCTGGAACTCCGCCATCGCCTCGCAGGCGTCGGAATGGGCGGCGAGCGCCGGCCAGCGGGAGCGGTCGAAAACCTGCGGATGGGCCTCGCCGACGAAGCGCAGGGCGCAGGCGGCGGCGATGTCGGCGTGATTGATCCGCTCACCGAACCACCAGGGGCCGGACGCGGCGGCGCGATCGGCCTCCAGCACATCCAGGACCGCGCCGATCTGGCCGGTGCAGCGTTCCACCCACAGGTCCGACCGCTCCTTGTGCAGCACCCGTTCATAGACGAGGCTCACCGCCTTGTCGGCGAAGCCGGTGGAAAGCGCGCAGAGCTTCAGCGCCCGGCGGCGGTCCGCACCCTGGCGGGCGATCAGCGCACGGTCCGGCCCGGCGACCTCGTCCAGATGATCGAGGATGGCGCCGCTTTCGATCAGCACCTCGCCATCCTCCCGCATAAGATCGTCCAGCACCAGGGTCGGCACGCGTTTCAGCGGGTTGAAGCGCGCGACCTCCGCCGCGTCGGAAAAGACCGACCAGGGCCGGTGCTCGTAAGCCATGCCGTAGAGGCGCAGGGCCACGGCGACACGGCGCACGAAGGGCGAGTCATACTGTCCGATCAGGATCATCGACGATTTCCCCGCTGACTGCTGGAAGACGCCACCGATCCTAATACGGATTTGTCCCGTGGTCGCATTCTTGGCGCGCGGCTCAGTCCCGCGCCACGATGGGGGTCAGCTTGTAGCGGGCGGCGACGGTCTCCAGCCGGCCGTCGGTCTTGATCGCGGCAACGAAGGCGTTGACCCGCTCCAGCCACGCCGGATCGCCCGGCGCCACCGCATAGGCATAGGGGGTCGGCTGTACCGGCACGTCCGGCACGATCAGCCGCGCCCAGGGGTGGAAGGCCAGCATGCGCTGCCCATAGGGATAGTCGGTCAGGAAGGCGTCGGCGCGGCCGGACTGCACCTCCTCCTCGCGCTCCTGCGGACGGGTGACGGCGACGATGCGCGCGGCTTTCATGGCCGATCGCGCATAGCCGTCCATGTAGGTGTCCTTCTGCACCGCCACGACGTTGCCGGCTCGGTCGAGGTCCTCCCACCGCTGGATGCCGTCGTTCGTCTGAGTGGTCACCGCATAGATGCCGCTGCGCAGATAGGGCTGGCTGAAGGCGACGCGCTGCGCCCGCGCCTGGGTGGCACCGATGGCGAACATGCCGATGTCGCAGCGATCGGCCAGCAGATCGTCGATGAAGCGGGGAAAGCTGCTCTCCACCACGGCCAGCCGCACACCCAGATCGTCGGCGAAGGCCTGCGCCAGTTCCGCATCCAACCCTTCCAACGCGCCGGTGCGCGGATTACGGAACGAGATTGCATAGTAATCGGGCCAGGAGCAGACACGAAGTTGCTTCTGCTCTGCAATTTTCTGAAGTTTCCCATCGGCTGCCATAGCCGGTTCAGCGATGGAAACCGATAAAACCGACAGAATTGCCGAGCCGATTGCCCAGAGGACCCGCGTCGCCATGTCACACCTTTCGTTAACCAACCGCCCCAGTTCTTCACGCCCCAAACACAAATCGGCGAAGCGCCGCTGATATCTTAGCATAACACGAGCATGGACAGCAGCGAGTGCTTGGCGTCCGCCGTCCGTTCCTGCTATTATCCCGGGCGCAAACTTCGACCACGGCCGACGTCCAGCGCCTTGATTCGACTGCAATCCGAAGGCGATTGCGCGTCGGGTCCGCGAAACCGGCCGGGTCGCTCGACCACATCTGACCGTCCGGAACGCAGTCCTGTCCCTGTCCCCAGCCAAAGCGGACCTGAAAGGTCTCTTCGAAAAGCGGGGCGGCGTCATCGCCTTCGCCCTTCTGGCGGTCTTCGCCCTGCTGATAAACCAGGGACAGCAGTTGATCGCCGCAAGGCAGGCCGCACTCGATTCGGCGGAGGCCAGCCTGTCCAGCCTCGCCGCTGCGCTGGAGGTATCGACCACCCGCACGGTTCAGTCGGTGGACGTGACCCTCTCCTCCATCGTCGATTCGCTGTCCGATGCCAGCTGGACCGGCCAGGATGGGGCGACCGACCCCGACCCGACCGCCATGCTGACCGACCGGTTGCGCCGCTCGCCGCACCTGCGCGGGCTGACGCTGCTCGACCGCACCGGCCGCATCGTCGCCACCACGGAGGGGACGCGCCCCGCCGGCTTCTATCTGACGGTGCTGGACGTCTTCCGCCTGCCGGCGGCCGGCCAGGGCAGCGGCCTGGTGATCGGCGATCCGCGCCCGGGACGCAGCCTGATCGACCGCGCCGATGGGGGAGAGCGGTCGGGACGCTGGATATTGCCGATGAGCCGCGCTCTGCGCGACGCCGACGGCACACTGCAGGCGGTGGTCGTCGCCACCGTCAATCCGGACTATTTCCAGGGCCTGTACCGCGCGGTCCAGGGCGGCCACGTCGCCGACAACGTCTCCGTCGTGGGCGACCGCATCGCGCTGTACCGCTATGACGGCACCCTGCTGACCGTCCAGCCGCAGGCCGGGGAGGAGATCGCCCGTTCCTTCGCCGCGACCCCACTGTTCCAGCGCCATCTGCCGCAGGCCGAATATGGCGTGTTCCGCCATTCCGGGACGGACGTCGGCGCCGGTCCCGACACGCGCATCGTCGCCTACCGGACGACGCCGGTCTGGCCGCTGGTCCTGACGGTCAGCGTGCGCAAGGACGCGGTGCTGGCCGGGTGGCGCGACAATCTGTGGACGGCGACCCTGCTGTCCGGCGGGATGATCCTGCTGCTGGGCCTCTTCGGGCTGATGCTTGCCCGTTCACTGGCGGCGCAGCGCCGGCAGGGCAAGGAACTGGAAGAGACCAACGCCCGTCTGACCGCCATCGTCGACACCGCCGCGGAGGGCATCGTCACCGCAAGGCCGGACGGCGTGATCGAGGCCGCCAATCCGGCCGCACACGCCATTTTCCGCTCCGCGCCGGGCGGGCTGGTCGGACGGTCGGTGCTGGATCTGCTGCCGCCGGACAGGCGGACCAATGCCGCCCGTGCGATGGACGAAATCGCACAGGGCCGCCGCGGCATGGGTCGTGCGGGGCGGGGCGAGACCGTTGCCCTGCGGCCGTCGGCATCCGACGGCACCGGGGAGGCGGAGAGCTTCCCGCTGGCCTATTCCATGGCGCTGGTCAGGACCGGGGCCGGCCCGCTCTATGCCGCGATCCTGCGCGACCTGACCGAGGAAAAGCGGCTGGAGCATACGCTGCGCGACGCTAAGGAGCGGGCGGAGGATGGCCAGCGCATCAAGATGGAATTCCTCGCGACCATGAGTCACGAGATCCGCACGCCGATGAACGGCGTGATCGGCATGGCCGGGCTGCTGCTCGACACGCCGATGGAGGCCGAACAGCGCACCTATGCCGAGACGATCCGCGATTCCGCGGAATCGCTGCTGGTCATCATCAACGACATCCTCGACTTCTCCAAGATCGACGCCGGCCGGCTGGACCTGGAGATCGGCGAGTTCGAGCTTGTGCCGATGGTTGAAAGCGTGGCGGAGATCCTGGCGCCGCGCGCCGCGGCCAAGGGGCTGGATCTGGCCAGCTACGTGCCGCCCGGCCTGCGCGGCCCGTTGCTGGGCGATGCCGGACGGCTGCGGCAGATCCTGCTGAACCTCGCCGGCAACGCCGTGAAGTTCACCGATACCGGCAGCGTCACCATCCTGCTGAGCGAGGAGCCGGCTTCCGCCGGTTCCGAATCCGACGGCGTCCGCGTCCGGTTCGAGGTGCGCGATACCGGAATCGGCATTCCGGAGGAGGAGCGGCCCCGCCTGTTCGCCATGTTCACCCAGGTGGATTCCTCGCCCGCCCGCCGCCATGGCGGCACCGGGCTGGGGCTGGCGATCTGCAAGCGGCTGACGGAACTGATGGGCGGCCGGATCGGCGTGGACAGCCAGCCGGGATCGGGCAGCACCTTCTGGGTGACCATCCCGCTGAAGCGCGGCGCGGGCAGCGCCCATCCGCCGACGCCGGCCGGCGATTGGGCCGGGCGCCGCCTGCTGCTGGTCGACGACATCGCCGTCAACCGCGACCTGCTGACCCGGCAGATCGACGGTTTCGGCATCGTGACCGAAACGGCGGAGAACGGGGAGCAGGCCCTGTACCGCCTGATCGCCGCCGCCCGGAACGGCAAGCCCTTCGACGCCGCCATCCTCGATCACCGCATGCCGGGCCTGACCGGTCCCGAGCTGGCCCGCCGCATCCGGTCCATCCCCGAACTGGCCGGCATCCGGCTGGCGCTCGCCTCGTCGCAGAGATCGGAGGGGCAGGAGCCGGACCGGTCACCGGTCGATACCCACCTTCCCAAGCCGATCCGCTTCAGCACTCTCTGCCAATGCCTCGCCCGGCTGCTGGAACCGCAACCGCCTGCGGATAGCCTCGCATCCGGGCCGCATCCCCTCCCGGCAAGCGCTATCGCCGCCACAAAAATCGTGTCGCTCCCCGTCCGCGGGCCGGCCGACATGGCGGCTGTCGCCAAAACCGATGTCCCGTCCGCCCAGCAGCCGGAGGCGAAGCAGCGCGCCCGCGTGCTGGTGGCGGAGGACAATCCGGTCAACCAACAGCTGACGCTGGCCCTGCTGCGCCGCGCCGGACACAGCGCGGAAGCGGTGTCGAACGGCGAGGAGGCGGTGGAGGCGGTGACGTCCCGGCCCTACGACCTCGTCCTGATGGACGTCCAGATGCCGGTGATGGACGGGCTGACGGCGACACGGCGGATCCGCCGGCTGTCCGGCCCCGCCGCGCGCATCCCGGTGGTGGCCCTGACCGCCAACGCCATGCAGGGCGACGCCGCCATCTGCCTAGAAGCCGGCATGGACGATTATCTGTCCAAGCCGATCAACGCCCGCAAGCTGCTGGATACCATCGCCCGCTTCGTCGTTCCGGCGGCCGACGACACCGCCGATGGCGGCGGGCAAGCCCCTGCCCCGCCACAGCCGCCGTCCGAACCGGAGCCTGCCACCGTCAATGCGGAAAAGATCGATGAACTGCGCGACGCGCTGGGCGGTGACGGGTTCGCGCTGCTGCTGGAAACCTTCTTCAGCGACAGTCCGCAGCATCTCGATCTGCTGCGTGCCGCCATCGCGCGCGGGGACTGCGCCGGCATCGAACGCGAGGCGCATATCCTGAAGGGTTCCGCGGCCAATGTCGGGTTCGACCGGCTGGCCGTCACCGCGCATCATCTGGTCGCCGCCGCCCGCAGCGGCGACCTCGACGCCCTGACCGCCACCGCCGGCGAACGGGTCGCCGCCGAGCTGTCGGCCGCACGGAAGGCCGCGGCGGCCCTGGAGGCGTCCGTCGGTTGAACCGCTGACCGGGTCGCCGACCCGCCATGCTGCGACGCAGTGCCGCCGGTGATTGTGCAATAGCGTCAGTTTCAGTAAAATGCCGCGGATTTCCCGATCCCGCTCCCCGAACCGTTGGAGTAGACGCCGACCATGGCCGATGCCGTCACCGCTCTGGTCGTCGATGACGAGGAAATGACCCGCGCCATCGTTGCCGGCTACCTCTCCCGCATCGGTTACCGCACGCTGGAGGCCGAGACCAAGGCGCAGGCGTGGGAAATCCTGTCAGCCAGCGGGTCGGCGATCCATGTCGTTCTGCTCGACCGGCGGCTCGCCGACGGCGACGGGCTGGAACTGTACGAGTGGATGAAGCGCGAGCCGCATCTGGCCGACATCCCCGTCATCGTCCAGACCATCTCCGACAGCAGTTCGGAGATCGCGGCCGCCATCCGCGCCGGCGTGTTCTACTACCTCCTCAAGCCCTATGACGGTGCGCTGCTGCGCTCCGTCGTCCGTGCGGCGGAGGAGACCACCGGGCGGATGCGGAGCCTGCAGGGCGACCTGCGTTCCCGCTCCAACGCCATCGGCCTGCTGCGCGACGGGCGTTTCCGCTTCCGCACCCTGCAGGAGGCGCAGAATCTCGCCATCACCCTGTCGTCCGTCGCCGCCACCGCCCACAGCCTGACCTTCGGGCTGTCGGAGATCCTGGTGAATGCGGTGGAGCACGGCAACCTCGGCATCGGCTTCGAGGCGAAGGGCCGGCTGAAGGCCAGCGGCATGCTGGCGCGCGAGATCGAGGCGAGGCTGGCCTCGGCCGAGCATCGCGACAAATACGCCACCCTGCATGTGGAGCGCAGCGACAGCCGCGTGATCTTCACCGTGACCGACATGGGGGCGGGTTTCGACTTCAACCGCTACCTGTCGGTCGATGCCTCCCAGTCCAACGCCACCCATGGCCGCGGAATCGCGCTGGCCCGCATGGTCGGATTCGACCAGCTGACCTATGTCGGCAACGGCAACCGGGTGGTTGGCATCGTCAATCTGGACCGGACGCCGGACGGCCTGTCCGACTGACCCACAGCACCGTCAGGTCGTCGGCCAGCAGCCGCGGCATCGCCGCGAAATAGCGGTCGAGCAGGCAACGCAGCGGCCGGTCCGGCGCGCCGCCATTCCCCAGGCCGCGCACCAGATCGGTCACGCCGCCATAGCCGAACATCTGCCCGTCCCATCCACGCGCCTCGTACAAGGCATCGCTGAACAGGACCAGCGCGGAGCCCGGCGGGAAGCCCAGGCGTTGGTTGCGGTAGCGCGCCTCGGCCGCGACGCCCAGCGGCAGGCCGCAGCTCGAACCGATCTCCAGCTCACCATCGGGGCGGCGGACCAGCGGCTTCGGCGCGCCGGCCGTGGCGTAGACCAGCCGGTCGGCGGCGACATCCACCACGGCATAGATCATCGCGGCGAATTGCGTCTCCGGCAGCAGTCCGACCAGCAGGCCGTTCAGCACCCGCAGCGCTTCGGCCGGATCGTCGGCCGGCAAATCGCTGCGGGCGAGCAGCGCATGCAGCCGGAAGGTGTTCAGTGCCGCCGCCACCCCATGGCCGGTGAAATCGCACAGGAACAGCGCAAAGCGCCGGTCGTCGATCGGCCGTGCGCCCCACAGATCGCCGCCGAGTTCCGAACTGGATTCGAAATGGCTGTCCAGCGCGATGCCATAGCGCCGCTCCAGCGACCGGCAGAGCGTGACATCGGGCAAAAGGTCCAACTGCATGTCGCGCGCCAGCGCCATCCGCTGCACGGCGTCGCTGTGGTGGTTGCGCAGGCTGCGGATCACCTCCTGCAGCGAGCGGTCGAGCCGGCGGTTTTCCAGATGCAGCGACAGGCGGGCCGACAGCTCCGCCAGGGTCAGCGGGCGCGCCAGCAGATCGGTCGCACCGGCGCGCAGCAGTTCCGCCCGCTCCCGCCCGCCGGGGAAGCGGCCGAGCACGAGGATCGGAAGGTCGCGCAGATGAGCCTCCGTCCGCAGCCCCGCCAGCAGTTCCGGCCCGAATCCCGGCAGGCCGGCATGCAGAAGAAGCATCTGCGGCGTCCCGGCCGCCAACGCCCCGGCCAGCCCGTCGCCATCGACCACCATGATGTTTCGAACCCCCAGCCGGCCCAGCACACCGCGCAAACGCCCCGCCGCCGGGGGACGCGGATGGCCGATCACGACCAGCGGGCTGCCGCTCACCGGCTAGAACTCGCAGGGAATGATGGTGTGGAACTCCGAGATCTCGATCAGCTCGCGGACCTGACCGCGCGGATGCCTGATGCGGAAGACGACGCCCGTCCGCTTGGCCGCATTCTTCGCCAGGACCAGCAGCCCCAGCCCGGCGGAGTCCATATACTCGACGGCCGACAGGTTCAGCACGCACTCCGCAATGCCGCCCTTCTCCCACTCCGACAGGATGTCCCGGAACCCGGCGTCGGCCTCGAACGTCATCTGCCCGCGCAGTTCCAGTTCGCGCACGCCGCCGCTGTCGCGCACCGTGTAGTCCATCACCCGATCCACCGTTGCCCGATCCACCCTTGAAACCCTGCCGACCTACATTCCCGGCTCGAACACCGCGACGCGGTTGCGGCCGAGGTGCTTCGCCCGATAGAGCGCGAGGTCGGCACGGTGGATCGCCCGCTCCAACGTGTCGGTCGCCCCCTCCAGTCCGGCGATGCCGATGCTCGCGGTCAGGCGGAAGGTGCCGTCGGTCGCCTCGATCGGCATGCGGGCCAGATGGCGGCGCACCCGTTCGGCCACCACGCGGCTCTCGTCGGCGGTCGCACCGGGCAGGACTACTACGAACTCCTCCCCGCCCAGCCGGCCGAGAATGTCGTATTCCCGAAGAATCGCCTGACAGCCGGCCGCCACCATGCGCAGCGCGTCGTCGCCGGTGGCATGGCCGAAGGTGTCGTTGATGCGCTTGAAATGGTCGACATCGAGGACGAAGACGGACAGCGGCTCGTGGAACCGGTGGGCGCGGGCCAATTGGGCGCGCGCCATGTCCATGAAGGAGCGACGGTTGTAGATGCCGGTCAGCGGATCGCGCGACGCCATGTCGCGCAATGCCTCTTCCATGCTGCGACGCTCGGTGTAGTCGTAGATCCAGGCGAGATTGACCGCCATGCCCTGGATCACCGCCTGATTCACCGTGAACAGAGTCCAGAAGGGCGAGCCGTCGGCCCGCTTGAACTGGACCTCCATATTGGTGACGCCGCTGCCGCCGCGCAGCCGTTCCAACACGCGCAGGCGCTGGTGGCTGTCCAGGTAATAGTCGCGGGCACGGCTGCCGATCAGTTTTTCACGCGGCAGGCCGATCAGTTCGGCGAAGCGGGTGTTGACGAAGATGATCCGGCCGTCATCGCGCCGGGATACAGAAACGCCGATCGGACTCTGTTCGAGGATGGCCTCCAGCCGCTCCTCGTTCGGGCGCGATTCGGTCAGCTCGTGGATGGCGGTTTTGGTCAGACTGACCGTCCGCGTCGCACCTTCGGCCGTACCGATCGGCGCCTCGTACAGCAGAGCGTCGACCGCCGATATCCCGGCAGGCGCTTCCGCATCGCGCGGATCGCCGGCCTGCCGAAAAATCGAATCGACGTCTGTAACGGTCAGCAGCCGGCTGATGCCGGCTTTGCCGTCCGCTTTGCCAATCCACGGACTTTCAGCCACCGTCACCCAGCGTGTGGAACCATCGTTCCGCAGGGCGCGCTGCGCATCACCCGAAGCCTGCGCCCAGCTGCTGGAGCCACCATGGTCGAGTTCAAATTCGCACAGACTCCGGCCCGGCAGGCCGCCCGCCTCGCAACCCAGCAGGTCATGCAGGGCTGGATTCGCGTGGTGGATGATCCCTGATGCCGTGACGAGGCAAACCCCGACCGGCAGACGGTCGAAGACTGAAAACGCGGTATCGCGCCCGTCATCCACACCACGGCCCGAGATCATCACCATGCAACCCGATACCGGCATGGCCGAGAGTGTTTCATAGAATTTTATATCCCCGCAACGCCGGCGATTTCCGACAGGGTCGAAGTGTGACGGCCGGATTTCTAAAAACGGTTGAGTATATAAAATTTTCGCCGATTGTTCAAGACGCTGACGTTTCACGCGGTTGCAGTGCCCGGCGTCTTTCCACAGCCAATGCGACACCAAGCCGCTGCCAATCTTCAGCGGCGTCCGGCAACCCGAAGCGCAGCCAGTCCGCCCGGCCTTCGAATCGGCGCACGAGAATCCCGGCTTCCCCCAAGGCACGATAGAGCGCCGGTGCCCGAGGGTCCTCGACGAGACGGAACAGTTCGGTCCCGCCGACCACCCGCAGGCCGGCCCCCTCCAGCATACGGTCCAGCTCCGCCGCCGCCGCCGCCAGCCGCAGCCTGGTCGCCTCGATCCAATGGCGATCGCCCAGCGCCGCCGTGGCGATGGCCAGCCCCGGTCCCGACACCGCCCAGGGCCCGATGGCCTCGCGCAGCGCCGCCGCCAGCCCGGCCGGCGCCAGTGCGATGCCCAGCCGCAGCCCCGCAAGCCCGAAGAACTTGCCGAAGGACCGCAGGATCACCAGCCCCGGCTTGCCGGCATGCGCCGCGAGGCTGTCCTCCGGCCGCATGTCGGCGAAGGCCTCGTCCACCACCAGCCAGCCGCCGCGCGCCGCCTGTGCGTCGGCTATCTCCAGCAGCCGGGCAGCGGGCCAGTGCCGGCCGTCGGGGTTGTTGGGGTTGACGATCACCAGGACCTCGACCTCCTCCACCTCCTCCACCATCCGGACCTCATGGCCGGCCAGCGCCCAGCAGCGCGCGTGCTCGGCATAGGTCGGCCCCAGGACGGCGACGCGCCCCGGCGCGCGCAGCCGGGGCAGCAATTGGATCAGCGCCTGCGAGCCAGACGCCGCGGCCACCAATTCGGCCGACGGCGCGCCGTAGCAGGCCGCCGCCGCGTTCCGCAGCGCGGCCTCCTCTCCGCGGCCGGGCAGCCGGTTCCAGGCATCCGGCCGCACCGGCGGCAGCGGGTAGGGCCAGGGGTTGATGCCGGTGGACAGATCGACCCACGGCTCCGGCGCGCCGGGAAACACCGCGCGCGCGCCGTCCAGGTCGCCGCCATGCAGCAGGGCGCCGCCCGCGGAGGCCTCCTGCCCCGTCCGCCCTTCGTCCGCCACGCACGGCTTGGTCACCGGGCTGTCTTCGGCCATGATCGCGCCTCTTCCTCATTCACCGACGCGCGGCCAGCGCGCCGCCCCATTGCCTGGAACGTCCCACCCGTGCCGCTGCATCCCTTCCTGCTCGCCACCGCACTCATCGTCGAAGCGCTGGCGGGCTATCCCGATCCACTCTACGCCCGCATCCGTCACCCGGTCGTGTGGATCGGAGCGCTTATCGCCCAGCTTGACCGTACGCTCAACCATGAGACCGATGGTTTCGGCCGCCGCAAGGCGTTCGGCGTGCTGGCGGTTGTGGTGCTTCTGCTGACGGTCGGCGGTGTCGCGGTGGCGGTGGCCTGGGTCTGCCGGCTGCTGCCGTTCGGCTGGCTGGTCGAGGCAGTGTTGGCCTCCACCCTGTTGGCCCAGCGCAGCTTGCACGACCATGTGGCGGCCGTTGCCAAGGGCTTCCGCACCGGTGGGCTGGAGGGTGCGCGCAGGGCGGTGTCGATGATCGTCGGCCGCAACCCGGCGACGCTCGACGAGCCCGCCGTCGCCCGCGCCGCCATCGAAAGCCTTGCGGAGAATTTTTCCGACGGGGTGGTGGCACCGGCCTTCTGGCTGCTGGTTGGCGGGCTGCCCGGTCTGGCGCTCTACAAGGCGGTCAACACCGCTGACAGCATGATCGGCCACCGCACCCCGCGCCACGAGGCCTTCGGCTGGGCGGCGGCGCGGCTGGACGATCTGGTCAACCTGCCGGGATCGCGCCTGACCGCCCTTCTGCTGGTGGGGGCTGCCTGGATGACCGGCGGCGGCGACGCGACGCAGGCCTGGGCGTCGGTCCGGCGGGACGCCCACCGCCACCGCTCCCCGAATGCCGGCTGGCCGGAAGCGGCGATGGCCGGCGCGCTCGACCTGCGGCTGGGCGGCCCGCGGGTCTATGGCGCCACCCGGATCGAGGATGTCTGGCTAGGCCCCGGCCGCACCGCCGCCACCCCCGACGACATCGACCGGGCGCTGGTTCTCTACCGCCGCGCCTGCGCCCTGCTGATCGCCTCGGCGCTGGCGCTGGCGGCGCTGGGATAGGCGGTCACCCGCGCGCCAACCGCCGCATCATCAGCGACAGCCGCCGGCCGACCCGGCGACCGACACGGCGGAGGCCGGACAGCAGACGACGGGCGGCGCGGACGGGAGCGGTCTCCTTCAGCCAGGCGAGCCAGGCCGTCACCCGAACATAGCCCCAGGCGAACCAGCCGATGGTCAGCAGCTTCGGCTTGGCGGCATGGAACAGCCGCTCAACCAGGGTGATCTTGACCAGTTCCGCCCCGACGATCACGGCGGCCCCGGATATCGGGCGGCCGGTGGCGAACAGCCATGCCCCGACCGGCTTCGCCGGCTCCAGCAACGCCAGGGGCACCAGGACGAGGATCAGCGACGGGTAAGGCCCCAGCCCGGCCACCCAGCGGCCGATCCGCCCGAACAGTGGCAGCCGGGCGATCCGGCGGACCACCGGCCGCACCACCCAGTAAGCCAGCGCATCCAGAAGGAAATATCCGACCGCGAGCAGGGTCGCGACCGGACGCAGCAGCCGAGCCAACAGCCGCCACGGCTGCTTCGGCCGAACCGGCGAGGCGGTATGCTTGTCTGCCCCTGGCGTGGGGCCGGGCGGGAGTTTGCTGTTCATTCGAAATATCCCGACGGACGGCCTAGGTCGCCTGTCTACCACCAAGGCAAGCCTTTCGTTTGCAGGAAGGGGCTGGCACCTTCACCAAAATTGTTCCTGTACACGCACAATCAGGTCTGCTCCCTCCCCGAACGTGGTCCCACAACAGCAAAGCCCACCGTGCCCGGCCATTACGACCCCCTCCTTGTCGCGTTGTCATACGTAATCGCCGTGTTCGGCGGTTATGTGGCGCTGGATCTCGCCCATCACAGCGGCAACGGCACGGCCAATCCCTCCATCGCGCCGAACCGCCGCGGCGATTCCGAGCGCGACCCGGGCGACGGCCGGCGGCTGGCGAGTGCGGCGCTGGCGCTGGGGGCGGGGATTTGGTCGATGCACTTCATCGGCATGCTCGCCTATCGCAGCGACATACCGATCAGCTACGACGCCGGGCTTACCGCATTGTCCTTCCTGCTGGCGGTGGCCGTTTCCGGGGCCGGCCTGTTCGCCGTCGCCCGCAACCGTCCCCGCCGTCACACCCTGCCGGTGGCGGGAACCCTGACGGGGCTGGGCATCGTCAGCATGCACTATGTAGGGATGGCGGGAATGCGCATGGACATGAACCTGTCCTACGACGTCATTCTGGTCGCCGTTTCGGTGGCCGTCGCCATCGTCGCCTCCACCGCGGCCATGTGGCTGGCCTTCCGGACCCCGCGCCCGCTGCAACGTGCCGCCGGTGCCGTTCTGCTGGGCCTGGGCGTGGTGACGATGCACTACACCGGCATGGCCGCGGCCGGGATGGAGCCGATAACCGAGGTGAGCACCGCGGCGCCCGACGGCATGGGCGCTTACCACGCCATGCCGGCCCATGCGATGACCTCCTCCGGGCAGCGGATGGCGCTTTCCCCCTCCCTGCTGGCGATCATGACGGGAGTGGGCACGCTGCTGCTGCTTTCGCTCGCGATGCTGTCGTCGCTGCTCGACCGCCGGCAGCAGGCGGAGCGGTCGGCGGAACAGGAGGCGCGCTATCGCGCCATCGTCGACACCGCGGTCGACCCCATCATCCTGATCGACGACCAGGGCACCGTCGAATCCTTCAACCATGCGGCGGAGAAGACCTTCGGCTACCGCGCCGACGAGGTGATCGGCCGCAACGTCAACATGCTGATGCCGGAGCCGTACCGGAGCGCCCATGATGGCTATCTCGACCGCTATCACCGGACGGGAGAGCGGCGGATCGTCGGGATCGGCCGCGAGGTGGAAGGGCTGCGCAAGGACGGCTCCACCTTCCCGCTCGACCTGTCGGTGGGTGAATGGCATGTCGGCAGGCGGCGCATGTATACCGGCATCATGCGCGACATCACCGCCCGCAAGGCCGCCGAGGAAGCGATCCTGCGCGCCCGCGACGAGGCGGAGGCGGCGAGGATCGAGGCGGTCCGAGCCCGCGACGACGCCCAGCGGGCCGACCGCGCGAAGACCAAGTTCCTCGCCGCCGCCAGCCACGATCTGCGCCAGCCGCTGCAGTCGCTGTTCTTCTTTGCCCACGCCTTATCGGACAAGCTGCAGGACCACCCCACGTCGCCGCTGCTGGCCAGCATGACCGATTCGCTGAACGGTCTCCGGGTGATGCTGGACAGCCTGCTGGACGTGTCGCGGCTGGATGCCGGGGTTGTGAAGCCCGGCATCACCGATTTCGCGCTCGGGCCCCTGCTGGACCGGCTGGCGGAGGAATACCGCATCCGCGCCACCGAATCCGGGCTGACGCTGCGCCATGTCCCGACCTCCGCCTGGACCAGCAGCGACCCCGCCCTGCTGGAACGCATCCTGCGCAACCTGATCGAGAACGCCATCCGCTATACCGAGCGCGGCCATATCCTGGTCGGCTGCCTGCACCGCGGCGGTACTCTGCGGCTGGCGGTGATCGACCAGGGCATCGGCATCCCCGCCGACAGGACGGGGGACATCTTCCAGGAGTTCATCCAGCTCGCCAACCCGGAACGCGACAGGCGCAAGGGTCTGGGACTGGGGCTGGCGATCGTGCGGCGGCTGGCCGGGTTGCTGGACCATGAGGTCGTGGTGCGCTCGACACCCGGCCGCGGCAGCGGCTTCTTCCTCGACCTGCCAACGGCGGTTCCCCGCCCGGTCCCGAAACCGGTGCGCTGCCCAGCCGAACCGCCGGACGCCAAGGGGCTGATCGTGGTCGTCGACGACGACACCATCATCCTGCTCAGCATGCGGGCGATGCTGGAGGAATGGGGATACGAGGTGGTCGCCGCCGTGTCGGCCGACGAGGCGATCGCGTCGCTGCTGAATCTCGGCCGGCAACCGGCGATGATCGTCGCCGACTATCGCCTGCGCGAAGGACGGACGGGGGTGGAGGCGATCCGCGACATCTACGGCGTCTGCGGCGTGCGCGTCCCCGCCGTGGTTCTGACCGGCGACACCGACCCCGCCCGCATCGCCGAGGTGCAGCGCAGCGGCCACCGCCTGATCCACAAGCCGGTGTCGGCCCCGATGCTGCGCGAGATCCTGACCTCGGCCGCATAGGCGGGACGCGGCGGTAAAAAGCGCCCGACTCCACCGAACCAACCCTGGACGGGCCGGCGGCCGGGGGACTAGCATCCGCCACCCGAACGAGCCCCCCGGCGGCCCCCGCCCGTCGCCGCCCCATTCTCTCTCACGGACCGTGATGCTGCGCCGTTCCCTGATCCGCGCCGGCGAGACCTGCGCTTTCCATCTCCGCGCCGCCCTGGCGCGTGCGCTGTCCCGCCCCGCCCCTCCTGCCGCACCGCCCGCTGCACCTCCATATGCCGGACATCCGGCGCCCCCGCAGCAGCCACCGGTCCAGTACCCTGGCGCACCCTATCCCGGCGCACCCTATCCGCAGGCTCCGCAGCAGTCGGTCTATCCGCCCGACGGTTACCCGCCCGGAAGCTATCCACCCGGGCAGCCCTATCCCTATCCGCAGCAGCCGGCGCCGCCCTATGGCGTGCAGCCGCCGCAAGCGGTTCCTCCCTACGCCCCTCCCCCGCAATATCCGCCCCAAACCCCGCCGTCCAACCGGCCGCCGGGACGCCCGCAATTCCGCCTGCCGCGCGGGCGTTGGGGCAAGGTGGCGGTCGTCGCGGGCGTGCTGGTTCTGCTGCCCCCGGTGACGCTGCTCGGCGCCTATTGGTGGATACGGGCGCAGCAGCCGCAGACCAGCGGCACCATAGCCATCCCCGGCAGTGGCGCCCCGGCGGAGATCGTCCGCGACAAGCAGGGAGTGGTCCATATCTTCGCGGCGACGGAAAGCGACGCCTACCGCGCGCTGGGCTATGCCCACGCCCAGGACCGGCTGTGGCAGATGGAGACGATGCGCCGCGCCGGCGCCGGCCGGCTTGCCGAGCTGATCGGCACCAAATACGGCGACTTCGCCCTGCGCAGCGACCGGCTGATGCGCACGCTGGGCGTCCGCCGCTCGGCGGAGGCGATGGAAGCCACCCTGTCGCCGGACGCCCGCACCGCTTTCGAGTCCTATGCCGAGGGCGTGAACGCCTATCTCGCCACGCGGTCGGAGGCGCTGCCGATCGAATTCCAGCTTCTGCGCCACACGCCGGAGCCCTGGACCGTCACTGACAGCCTGGTCTGGGCCAAGCTGATGGCGCTGCAGCTGTCCGCCAACTACCGCGACGAGCTGTTCCGCTCCCGCGTGCTGGAACGGCTGTCGCCGGCCCAGGTCGACGACCTGTTCCCGCCCGACGCCCCCGGCGCCCCCACGACGCTGGCGACCGACTTGCGCGGCATGGATTTGCGGGAAACCGTGCGCCGCACCCTGGCAGCCCTGCCGCAAATGGGCTTCGACACCGCATCCAATGAATGGGTCCTGACCGGCGCCCGCACCACCACCGGCAAGCCGATCCTCGCCAACGACCCGCATCTCGGGCTGGAAGCGCCGATCCTCTGGTATCTCGCCCGCATCGTGACGCCCGACTTTAGCGTCACCGGCGCCACCGTGCCGGGCGTGCCGCTGGCCATCCTCGGCCACAACGGCAAGGTCGCCTGGGGCTTCACCACCACCCACAGCGACACGCAGGACCTGTTCGTCGAGAAGCCCGACCCGCAGGATCCCGCCCGCTATCTGACCCCCGACGGCAGCCAGCCCTTCGAGACGCGCGCCGAGACCATCGCCATCGCCGGCGAGCCGTCGCAGACGCTGACCGTGCGCAGCACGCGGCATGGCCCGGTCATTTCCGACCTCGACGCCATGCCCGCCGGCAATGCGCCCGGCACGGTGCTGTCGCTGTCCTTCCCCGGCCTTGCCGACGACGATACCAGTGCGGAGGCGCTCTACCGCCTGAACCACGCGGCATCGGCGGAAGCGGCGCGCGAAGCGATGCGCCTGCATGTCGCTCCGCAGCAGAACGTCGTCTATGCGGATGTGTCGGGCACGGTCGGCTTCATCTCCGCCGGCCGGGTGCCGATCCGCCGCAAGGGCGACGGCCGCGTGCCGGTTCCCGGCTGGACCGGCGAGTATGACTGGACCGGCTTCCTGCCCTACTACGCCCTGCCGCAGTCGGTGAATCCGCCGTCCGGGCAGTTCGTCAACGCCAACAACGCTGTGGTCGGGCGCGACTATCCCTACCGCCTCGCGACCGAATGGCCCGATCCGTCGCGCGCAAAGCGCATCGTCGAGATGCTGGGCACCGGACGCTTTTCCGTCGAGGAGGTGGCGCAGCAGCAGATGGACATCGTCTCGCTTCCCGCCCGCGACTTCCTGCCCGAACTTCTGAAATATCCGTCCCCACCCGGCCTCGCCAGCGATGCGGCGACGCTTCTGCGCAACTGGGACGGCCGCATGGACCGCAACCGGCCGGAACCGCTGATCTTCACCGCCTGGATGCGCGAACTGGTCCGTGCGGTGTTCGCCGACGAGCTCGGGCCCGATTTCGCTTCCTACTGGGACCTGCGGCCGGAGGCTTTGCGCCATGTCCTGAACGAGCGGCCGGAGTGGTGCGACGACGTCACCACGCCGCAGAAGGAAGGCTGCGCCGACGTGATCGGCCGGTCGCTGGAGGCGGCGGTGGCGATGCTGGCCGAGCGTCACGGCTCCAGCCCGAAAAGCTGGCGCTGGGGCGACGACCACAAGGCGGCGCTGGTCCACCGGATGCTGAGCCGCCTGCCGCTGATCGGCGGCACTGCCGACCTGTCGGTGGAAACCGACGGCGGCTTCTTCACCGTCAACCGCGGCACGACCTCGACCCGCGACCCGGCAAACCCGTTCCGCCATGTCCATGGCGCCGGGTTCCGCGCGGTCTATGATCTGGCCGATCTGGACAATTCCCGCTTCGTGATCGCCACCGGCCAGTCCGGCAACATCTGGTCCCGCCATTGGGGCGATCTGGTCGGACTGTGGCGCGACGGCGGCTCGTTGCGTCTGGCCGGCGACCGTGGCACGCTGGTCTCGGCAGGGGCGGAGGTGCTGACACTCACACCACGCAACACCGGGACAAACAAGAAATGACCATCACTCTGGAGGACGTGCGCGCCGCGGCGGCGCGCATCGCGGGGCATCTGTCCCGAACGCCCACGGTTCCGGCGCCCCGCCTGGGGGACATGGCGGGGTGCCGGCTGCACGTGAAGCTGGAGAGCCAGCACGCCACCAGTTCCTTCAAGGAGCGTGGCGCGTTGAACAAGTTGCTGTCGCTGGGCGAGGCGGAGCGCCAAGCCGGCGTCATCGCCATGTCCGCCGGCAACCATGCCCAGGCGGTGGCCTGCCACGCCACGCGGCTCGGCATCCGCTCCACCATCGTCATGCCCGCCTTCACCCCCTTCACCAAGGTGGAGCGGACGGAGAATCTGGGCGCCACCGTCGAGTTGCATGGCGAAACGCTGAGCGAGGCCGCCGCCTTCGCCCATGATCTGGCGGCGCGCGACGGGCTGACCTTCGTCCATCCCTACGACGACCCGCTGGTCGCCGCCGGCCAGGGCACGACAGCGCTGGAACTGCTGGAGGACGTCCCGGACCTCGACGTGCTTGTGGTCCCGATCGGCGGCGGCGGGCTGATCGCCGGAATGGCGACGGCGGCCAAGGCGCTGCTGCCGGATCTGGAGATCGTCGGCGTGCAGTGCAGCCTCTACCCCGCCGTGCGTCAGGCGCTGGCCGGACAGCCGATCACCTGCGGCGGCGCCACGGTGGCGGAGGGCATCGCGGTGAAGGCGCCCGGCGCCCTGACCCTGCCGATCATCCGCGCGCTCGTCGACGACGTGGTGGAGGTGGGCGAGGCCCGGTTGGAGGAAGCGGTCTACCGCCTCGCCACGATGCAGAAGCTGGTCGCCGAAGGGGCCGGCGCCGCCGCGCTCGCCGCCATTCTGGAAGAGCCGGAGCGTTACCGCGGCCGCAAGGTCGGCATGGTGCTGTCCGGCGGCAACATCGATTCGCGCATCATGGCGCAGGTGCTGATGCGCGGTCTGGTCTATGAGGGGCGGATCGTCCGCCTGCGCATCGGCATCACCGACGCCCCCGGCGCTCTGGCCCGCGTCACCCGCTTGCTGGGCGAGGCCGGCGCCAACATCGTCGAGGTCCACCACCAGCGCCTGTTCCACAATGTGCCGGTGAAGATGGCCGAAGTGGACGTGGTGCTGGAAACCCGCAACCAGACCCATGTCGATGCGCTGATCGCACGGATGAAGGACGCGGGCTATCCGACCAGCCTGATGGTTGAGGTGGGGTAGGACCCCACCCCTCAGATGCTGTAATTGTCCGCGATCTCCGACCGCAGCTGTTCCACCTGATCGCGGAACACCGAGCCGTCCCGGCCGGCGCTGTTGCGCACGTCGCGCACCACGCGGGCCGGGGTGCCGCCCAGCACGATGATGCGGTCGGCCAGATGCACCGCCTCTTCCAGATCGTGGGTGACGAACAGCACGGTCTTGCCGGTCTCCTGGTGGATGCGGCGAAGCTCGTCCTGCAGATTGTGGCGGGTGATGGCGTCGAGCGCGCCGAAGGGTTCGTCCATCAGCAGGATGTCCGGGTCCACCGCCATGGCGCGGGCGATGCCGATGCGCTGGCGCTGGCCACCCGACAGCTCGTAGGGCCAGCGGCGGGCGTAGCCGTCGAGCCGCACCAGCTTCAACGCGGCCTCCGCGCGCCGGCGGCGCTCGTCACGGCTGACCGGCAGGCCCTCCAGGCCGAACTCCACATTGCGGATCACCCGGCGCCAGGGCAGCAGTCGGGAGTCCTGGAACACCAGCCCGACCGGGCGATGGCCGGGGCGCTGGTCCTGGTGGATGGTGACGCCGCCGCTGCGCGCGGTGTGCAGCCCGGCGACGACGCGCAGCAGCGTGGACTTGCCGACGCCGGACGGGCCGACGATGGCGACGAAGCTGCCGCGCTCGACCGACAGGTTGACGTCGACCAGCACCGGCGGCGCGTCCTTGCCATAGCCGATGGACACGTCCTCGAGGTCGATGACCGACCCGGCGGTGGACGTCTTGGAAAGGGTCACCGCTGCCATGAGAGCACCCGCGACTGAACTTGCATGAACAGGAAATCCGACACGCCGTAGAGCAGCGCGATGGTGACCATGTAGAGCACGACGATGTGCGTGGCCAGCAGGCCGGACGCCTCCATCATCCGCATGCCAAGGCCGGAGATGCCGAACAGCTCGGCCGCGACCACCGTCATCCAGCCCTGCCCCAGCCCGGCGCGCATGCCCGACAGGATGCCCGGCAGGGCGCCCGGCAGGATGATCTTGAACAGACGCGGGATCAGCCCGCCCTGCCCGAAGGCATGGCCAAGCTCGATCAGGTCCTTGTCCACCCCGCGCACCGCGGCATAGCTGGCGTAGTAGTTGATCCAGAACACCGTCAGCGAGATCAGGAAGGACGCCGCCCCTTCGCTGACGCCGAACCAGATGATGGCGAAGGGGATCCAGGCGATCGCCGGGATCGGGCGCAGCATGCGCACGACCCAGGCCTGGAAGGCGTCCCACTTGCCCCACAGTGCCGCCGCCGTGCCGAAGGACACGCCGAGGAAGGTGCCCAGCGACAGCCCGACCAGATAGTGCGACAGGCTGGCCAGCACCATCTCCTGCCAGGTGCCGCTTTTGAACTCGGTCAGGAAGGCGGCGGGCACCGCGCTCGGCGAGGGCAGCAGCCGGGCCGGCACGACGCCGCTGCGCGCCACCGCTTCCCACGCCAGCAGGAAGACGAGCACGCCCAGCGCCGATAGGGCGACTTTCTGATAGGACTTCATCGGCTTGTCGGTCTGCATCGGTCGGCCGGCTTACTTGGCGGCGGCGTCGTAGAAGCTGAAGTCGAAGGCCTCGGCCACCGGCACCGTCTCGCTGGCCGAGCCGATCTCCTTGGTGTAGGCCATCATCTGCTCGACCGCCGGCACGACCTTGTGCGGGTCGGCGAGGAAGTTGGACCCCGGCCCCTTGAAGGCGGCTTCCAGCGTCGCCGGCTCCAGCAGGCCCTTGCCGAGATAGTTGTTCACCAGCTTCGCCGACGCGGCCGGATCCTTGGCGATCATGTCGACGGCGCGGATGTGGGCCTTCAGCAGGGCCTTGATGGCGTCGGGATGCGCCTTCAGCACTTCCGCGCGGGCGGAGACCACGGTGCCTGGCTGGTTCGGAAACATCTGGGCGCCGGTGGCGAGCAGCGCGACGTTCGGGTCCATCTGCTGGGTGACGGTCACCGTCGGCTCGCGGATGGTGGCGGCGTCGAGCGCGCCGGCCAGCAGGGCCTGCTGCGTCTTCTCGATGCCCATCGGCACCAGTTCCACGTCGGCGGGATCGACCTTCACCACCTTGAACAGCCAGTACTTCAGCACGGTGTCGGGAACGGAACCCGGCGGCTGGGTGCCGAACTTCGGCTTGCGGCCGGTATCGGCGGCGAACTTCTTGAAGGACTCCGCGGTCGGGTTGGTGCCCACCGCCTTGGCGAAGGGACCGCGCGCGGCGACCACCATTTCCTCCACCGCCGAATTGGCGATGACCGAGATGTCGGCGCCCTTGGTGCGGGCGACCAGCACCGGGGCGACGCCGGCATAAAGCAGGTCGATCTTGCCGGCGGCCATCGCCTGGATGGCGTGCGGGCCGGATTCGAAGCGGGTCAGCTTCAGCTCGATCCCCGCATCCTTGGCCCAGCCCTGCCCATCGACGATGAACAGCGGCGACGCCGCCAGGATCGGAATATAGCCGATCTCCAGCTTCACCGGATCGGCAGCGCGCACGGTGCCGGGCATCACGGCGGCGGTACCGAGGGCAACCAGGGCGGCAAGGGTGAAGCGGCGGGTGGTGCGAAGCATCGGATCATCCTCGACTGGGGTTCCGAGGCTATTTAGCACGATTGCACGGATGGAGAAGAGCGATTTCCACATAACTGGAAAAGGGAATTCAATATCACACAAAAAATCTTTGTTATTAATGCGCCGGACACCGCCGGAAAGCCGCAGAAATTGTGGGTTCGGCGCGGCTTGGGCGGTAGGGCCTCAGCTCTCCGTCAGCAGGTAGAGCGACACGCCGCAGAGCGATACCCCCACCAACAGGATCGCAACCGCGATGCGGGTCCAGAGCGTGAGGTGCGAATCGAATGGTTCGCAGAGATCGTCATCGTCCATGGCCTGATTTCCGTCACTGTGGGGAGGACGGCGGGGATAAGCCGCCGTCTCTCGGTGACGGTAAGCGATAGCGGGGCCGTGTTGCTGCGGTGTGTCCCGTGAACGATGTTGTGTAACCGACGGTAACGACGCCGGCCGTCCGTTACAGACCTTCCACCACGATCATCTTGAAATCGGCGGCGTTGCGACGCGCCTCGCGCGCCTTGCGGTATTCCGGGCTGTCGTAGAAGGCCTTGGCCGCCGCCATGTCCGGGAATTCCAGGATGACGATCCGGTTGGGCTGCCAATCGCCTTCCAGCACCGCCGTCTCGCCGCCGCGGCTGATGAAGCGTCCGCCGTTCCTGGCGATCGCATCGGGGGTCAGCGACTTGTAGACCTCATAGGCGACGGGGTCGGTCACGCGGACGTCGGCAATGATGTAGGCGGTCATGGTTTCCGCATCCTCTCTTGTCGTTTTTCGGCCCAAAAGAAACGGGCGCGGAAAGCCTTGCTTCCCGCGCCCGCTCCGGTCAACCGCTATGGATGCCGGTCAGGCTTCCATCGCCTTCACGACCTCTTCGGTGACCTTCTTGGCGTCGCCGAACAGCATCATGGTGTTGGGGCGGAAGAACAGCTCGTTCTCGACACCGGCGTAACCGGCAGCCATGCCGCGCTTGATGAAGAACACCGTCTTGGCCTTCTCCACGTCAAGGATCGGCATGCCGTAGATCGGCGACGTCGGATCGGTCTTGGCGGCCGGATTGGTCACGTCGTTGGCGCCGATGACGAAGGCCACATCCGCCGTACCGAAGTCGCGGTTGATGTCCTCCAGTTCGAACACCTCGTCGTACGGCACGTTGGCCTCGGCCAACAGCACGTTCATGTGACCGGGCATGCGGCCCGCCACCGGGTGGATGGCGTACTTCACATCCACGCCTTCGTGCTTCAGTACGTCGGCCATTTCACGCAGGGCGTGCTGGGCCTGGGCGACGGCCATGCCATAGCCAGGGACGATGATGACCGACTGGGCGTTCTTCATGATGTAGGCGGCATCCTCGGCCGAGCCGGCCTTGACGCTGCCCTGCGGACCCTTGGCGGGACCGCCGGCCGCGGCACTCTCGCCGCCGAAGCCGCCGAGGATGACGTTGAAGATCGAGCGGTTCATGCCCTTGCACATGATGTAGGACAGGATCGCGCCCGAGGAGCCCACCAGCGCACCGGTGATGATCAGCAGATTGTTCTGCAGGGTGAAGCCGATGCCGCAAGCCGCCCAGCCGGAGTAGCTGTTCAGCATCG